>JAYSOP010000249.1:0-3165 GCA_043722905.1 Chryseolinea sp. | reverse complement strand
TGAAGGCCACTGAACTGGCAAGTGTTTATCTGGAGAACAGGAAAGGTAAATTTATTCCCCACCCGCTTCCCGTTGAAACGCAGTTCTCTCCCCTCTATGCTATGGCATTATTGGATTATAATAGTGACGGAAATATGGATGTTATTGTGGGCGGTAATCAAAGTTCGATCCGTATCCGGATAGGTGTTATTGATGCGAATTTTGGTCAGTTATTGCGGGGAGATGGAAAAGGGAATTTTACCTATGTGAGGCAGGCAGATTCAGGGCTGAGCATAACAGGGGACACAAAATCATTGACCGTAGTAAAGGTTAATAATGATTTATTTGTAATGGTGGGAACCAATAATGTGGGTATTAGCACCTATAAATTAAATTGAACAGAAAAAAAGTTGACAGTTGACAATATTACAATTGATGCAGATTTTTCTCAACCAACTGTGTTTAAATTTTAAGGAAGTTATTTAAAGGATCATGAACGGCTTTTTAAGAACTATTTGTATTATTTTGGCTTTAGAGGGGATTGCGTTAAACGTTTTTTCGCAAGGGGAAACGTCACGTCAGCAGGAGCTGCAAATGCTGGCAGACAATGTTTTTAATTTATCTGAAGTGATGTTGCATGATGTGACCAGCCCCCCTGCGGCCAGCCGCGTTTACGCTTATGCACTGATGGGCGCTTATGAGGCGGCTTTTTTTGGAAAAGGAAGTCTTCCCGACATTAATTCAAAATTGAATGTTAATCCCGCGATTGAGGCACCTGTCCGTCCCAAAAACTTTAATGTTTCTTTTTGCGCTAATTACACTTTGCTGGAGGTTGGACGCAGCATAGTGCCATCGGGATTTTTGCTGGATGAAAAAAAGAGACTGCTGATTGATTATTTTAAAAACACCCGGAAGCTTTCTGAACGGGAGATCTCCCAGCATGTAAAATATTCTCTGGAAATAGCGAAACAGGTTGTCCAATATGCCAGATCTGACAATTACAATAAGTTGAGTACGTATACCCGGTATACACCAAAAAAAACAGAGGGTCATTGGTATCCCACTCCCCCTGCGTATATGGCAGCCGTTGAACCACAATGGCAAACGGTAAGGCCATTTTTTATTGATTCTGCTTCCCAGTTTTCACCGCCACCCCCTGCGCCCTTCAGCAAGGATTCTAGCAGTTCCTTTTACAGGCAAATGAAAGAGGTGTATGCCATTAGTAAGACGTTAACCGCTGCGCAGAAAGAAATGGCTAATTTCTGGGATTGCAATCCGTTCGCGGTAGCTTTTTCAGGTCATATGGCTATTGGTTTGAAGAAGATCTCACCAGGAGGGCACTGGATGGGAATTACTGGTATTGCCTGCAAGAAAGCTGGCCTCTCGCTGGATTCGGCAATTTTTATTCACACGCTGGTAGCCACTACGTTGCATGATGCCTTTATCAGTTGCTGGCAGGAAAAGTTTCGGAGTGATCGCATCCGGCCCGAAGCCGCCATCAATAAATATCTGGATTCTGAATGGCGTCCGCTTCTCCAGACGCCTCCCTTTCCTGAATACAGCAGTGGGCACAGCGTCGCTTCATCCTCTGTAGCAGTTGTGCTCACCCATTTTCTGGGGGAGAATTTTACTTTCACCGATACTTCAGAAATTTATTTTGGCTTACCGGAACGCCATTTCAATTCTTTTAATGACGCAGCGAATGAAGCCGCTATTTCCAGGTTATATGGTGGTATCCATTTCCGGGATGCGTGTGAACAGGGATTGACACAGGGTAAACGGGTAGGTCAGTTTGTATTGAGTAGTCTAGGGAATTATCAACCTTGAGGTGGTATAAATGTGTTAAGGTGTTAAGGTGTTAAGGTGTTGATGTGTTGATGTTGTTAAGGTGTTGATGTTGGGTCTTTCTTTCAACGCCATTTAGTTTGTCACTTCGTACTATTTGTCAACTGTTTTATCTAAGATTGTTCTTTAGAACCAACAATGACGCATCTTTTTCTTGCCATAGCTGGAAAAGACTATCCGGCACTCCGTTGGGAAAAGTTAACGCGCCCAGTATGAGGTCCAGGTCATGATCACCATCTATATCCCCTGTTTCCATGGTTATCCATCTTGAAGAAGAAGCGAGTTCAGTTATATAAGGTGTAAAATTACCATGATCATTTTCAAAATAAATAAAACTATGTTCCGGGTGGTTTTGGAAATCCGGGAAAAAAGAGATCGCTGCAATATCCAGATCTCCGTCTTCATCAAAATCTGCCGCCTTTGCCATAGAAGCGCCGTGCATGGGATAAAACCACGATTCAGTAAAATGATTTCGCCGATCGTTTAAATATATTCTCACCCCGTGATAAGGTTTTAAGATGGAAGAGAAATCGGCATTGTCTCCATTGGAATACAGGATGTCAAAGTTTCCATCCTTGTTAAAATCATAAATTTCGAAAAAGCTTGAGCCATAAACCGGAGGAAACTTTAACAGGATCTGAAAAGCAAATCTGAAGTTTCCACGGTTAGTAAAGAGAGCGATTTGTTCATCACCCTGAGAAATCAAGGCAAGAATATCAGGCAATCCATCATTATTGAAATCCCTCACGATTGTTTTCCTGGTTCCCGGAAAATGATGAATGACGTGTTCAAGATATTTTCCATTGAATTGCTCATAAGCCAATAATCCCCCGCTGAAATTACCAAAAGCCGAAACGATCAGATCGTCCTTGCCGTCATTATCTAAATCAGCTTCCTGCAGATTGACAGGTCTCTTCAATGAATCGATCAGGGTAAGCACTTCGTTGCCCCGGGTAGTACCCAACCTGATAACGGAGCCCACCGGTTGGTCATTAGGATCCATAATTCCCATGCATGCAATAACATGGTTATCGTTTTGGTGCAGGATCATGTCTGATGGCGGACTTGGAAGCTGCATGGAATCAATTAATCGTAAAGATGATTTCAATGTATACAGTTTGCCGTTTCGGGTGCCAAGAAAAATTTTGTTGCTGAAAGAATCATATTTTACAAAGGTTAACATGGTATTGATCCTTACCGGCAACCTGAAAATGGAGGGGGTAAATTGTTGAAGCGTTGCCTTTTGAGGTTCATCTCGAGGTTGCATTAATGAATCAGGGGCAAGGCTGATATAATATTGCTGGATAGATTCCCATTCCTCCTGCGTTACCAGGGGGTTGG
>JAYSOP010000248.1:0-2308 GCA_043722905.1 Chryseolinea sp. | reverse complement strand
CAGCCTCTTAACAAGCCTGAATACATGTTTAAAAGTGTTGCACTTTCCTGCTCCCAATTGTATTTTGTAAAGATCAATTCTTGTCCGCGTTTCCCCATTGCTTCAGCTTGTTCGGGGTGGTTGAATAACCAGACTATCGCTTCCGCAATTTCCTTTACATTTAGCGGATCAACGAGCAAGCCACACTCCGCCTCTTTTATAAAAGCGGCTGATTCTCCTTCTCTTGAGGCAATTACGGGTAGCCCTGCGGCCAAAAATTCAAATAATTTTACAGGGTAGTTGGTTTTATATCGTTCGACAGGGTGTGGTATGATGATTCCTATACGGGAATCAAACAGCAAATCCACCAGCTCATCATAAGAAACCCAACCCCTAAAAGTCACTTTATAATTGGCAACCACACTTTTTTCCAAATCAGGAGGAGCAAATTTTCCTCCTAAAAAAAATTCGAAATCTTTTTCTTCGGAAGCCAGCTTAGCGCCCTCTAGCATTTCAAACAAACCCCTCACCTTGCTCAAACTTCCAACATGCAATAATCTTTTCTTTCTATTCCCGTAAGGTCTTTGCTGGTGTCGACGAAAAGAATTCACAATCGGAAAATTGCGGATCAGGTAAGTCTTTCTCGGGGGGAAATATTTCGCGATCACTGGCTCGGCAACAATAATTCTATCAAAAATCCATCCGCTGATTTTTTCGATAATAAAATAAAATAAGGCATAAGGTTTTTTCAGATATCCAGGAAGCCAGTGCTGATAGGCAATTTGTAAAGGAGTATCTTCATGGGCATCATAAATTACTTTTCTTCCGGCTAGTTTGAGTACTATACCGACAACCAAAATATCCGAATCATGAATATGATAAATTGCTTCCACGGGCTCACCGAAGGCTTTCCTCAAGATATTCCAGGGATTGAGAAGCAGTTTCTGCCAACCTGATTTGGTCTGCTTAACAGCTAAGACAGAAACGCCATCACGTTGATCATCCTTGTTCGCAGGGATAATGATGCTCACTGAATAACCACTCTGTACAAGGGTACGGGCTTCCTTAACAAAAACCCTTGTATCATACACCGGGTGACCATTGGCCAGCATGATAATATGGTTACTTATTTTTTGATGCCCCATCCCCTATTTTCTATACATTGATACCACTTCATCATAGACAAGATCAATCTTCTTCAAGAAATTTCCCGATGAAAATTTAGACATCACTCCCACCCGCAGGAATTCAGGATCGTATCGAGAATATTTATTCATGATCTCAGATATACCCTCTGCCAGCTTATCCACGTTATCAACAGGAACTATTAATCCGTTTTCAGGTGTGATAAATTCATCCGGGCCTCCGCTATTGGTTGCCAAGACAGGTACACCACAGGCGAGTGCTTCCACCATGGCAATACCAAATGTTTCAGAACGGCTGGCGCTCACAAATAGGTGGAGTCGACCCATAAATGAATTAACATGGTCATGGGGAATAAAACCATAGAAGATGCACTTATCATGAACCCCTAAGGTTTTGGCCAGGGTTTTGTAATGATTTAGAAGGCTTCCTTCACCTCCGATGTGCAATTTAAAGTTGCCTGGAATCTTTGGGATTGCGTGAAGGAGGATATCCAAACCTTTGACTGAAGTGTTCAATCCGCCTAAAAATCCGATCTGAAAGGAGTGCATTTGAGGCACCGTTCTTACCTGGGGAAATTTTTCAAAATTTACAACGTTGGAAATTACCGAAACCTTTTCACCGCTAACATCCATTATCTCATCCGCGTGCCAATGACTGACGGCAACTATCATTGACGCACGTCTCAAACTAAATAAAGTGAGAGACTTATGCATAAAACTCCTGAAATTGTTATTGATCCTGGTGTGCTCTGAAATGATGAAGGGAATTCTTAAAAGCCTGCTCATTATCCAGGACCAAAATGCTCCCGGATAGCCGATATTACCATGTATAATAACGGGTTGAAAAACGCGGGCGATCTTAAATGTTTCCCATGCGGTGCGTAAAAAAAAATTAAACTGATTGAAGATCGGCAATGATTTCTTGATGTTAAGCCTGGATTCTGCAAGGCCCTGAAAAGTGCTGTCTTTTCTGTCGAGATCCGAAAAACCAAAATCTGAATAGTTTATCTTTGAAGCCACGACCCATACTTCGTGCTTTTGCCGGATAGCGACGGCCTGGTCCCGCACGAATATGCCGTGGTTGGGACTTTTAGCATCAGGATACCACGGGGTAAGAAACAATATTTTCATTGCGGCATAAATACAATATTACCAAAAGCCGGCAAAATATGGCACTTTTCAAT
>JAYSOP010000247.1:0-2277 GCA_043722905.1 Chryseolinea sp. | reverse complement strand
TCCCTCAAGCCAAATTGCTAAGACTTTTTCAAATCATTGCCGTGCTGAAAGGTGGACATTGGACGATCCGCCAGCTTGCAGAAAGGTTTGATACCAGTGAACGGACGATTTACCGATATATCAATCTTCTTGAGGAAGTGGATTTTCTCATAGAAAAAGATTTTGACAATCGCTATTTCATCATTACCTCTGATGATGATCCCTCGCAGTCGCAGTTTTCCGTTGAAGAGACCCGTCTGATGAAAAAACTAATTCAATCCGGAACCAACGATAATCCACTCAAAAACCTTTTGTTAAAAAAATTATCACTCAATTCAGAGCTTGACAGCATGCCCAGATTATTTGTCAAAGCAAGGCTGGGAAAGTTTGTTGATGAGCTAGCCGAAGCGCTGAAAAACAAGCATCAAGTCGTTTTAAAGAATTATCATTCGGCCCACAGCAATGAAATCCGCGACAGATTGGTGGAGCCTATAAACTTTGGAGACAACTACCAGTCCATCATGGCACTCGACACTTCCGATAAGGTTTGCAAACAGTTTAAACTAGATAGAATCGGGGAAGTGATCGCACTGCATAAATCATTTGAGTTTGCATCGCTGCATCAAAAAAATCAGACTGATATTTTCGGCTTCAATGGGGATGCCAGCACCTGGATCACGCTAAAATTAAGCCTCAGGGCCTATCTGCTTCTCAGGGAAGAATTTCCTTTATCCGTTCCTTATTTATCCAAGCAGGAGGATCACTATTTATTTCACGGACCAGTGGCCACCTATGACGGCGTCGGAAGATTTACCCTGGGCCTTCTCGATGAGGTAACCATTAAAAGTCCGGAGACTTTTATCACATTCATGAGCAATAAAATAAAACTTCAAAAGTTGTCTACTTAGACCCACTTTTGTTAAGCGACCGTTAGCATTCCAGGCGCACGCTCATATTCTGTTTCTGCCGGTTGAAAATCCGCCTCTACCGTATCCTGCAACCAGTTTTACTGAAACTAAATTTTTTTATCGTAACTTTTGTTCATAACTAAAGCAATTACTATGAACGCGATATTATTATTTATGGGAATGGGGATGCAGGAAATGTTACTCATTGGTTTGGTCATCCTGGTATTTTTTGGATCGAAGAAGATTCCGGAATTCATGAAAGGTCTCGGCAAAGGATTGCGCGAATTTAAGGATGGCGTGAAAGATGTGCATAAAGATATTGAAGACGCAACCAATACAAGGACCGATGCTAACACGGTAAAGACGGATTTTAACAAGGTAAAAACCGATTTTAACCATGTTAAACCAGACTATAACAATGTAGAGTCGGATGTTAATAATGTGAAATAGTAAAAGGAAAAACTGCGGGGGCTCCTTATTTTCAGGAGGCCCCGCAGTTACCTTAATTCAATATCTCCATGATACGTTCTAATCTTTGACAGATCTAAATCATTGACAGATCTACACTCCTGCCACTCGTCTCTTATATTCTGCGAGGGCTTCCTCCACGCGTAATTTAGCGGTGTCATCTCCGGCGACGTTATGTGATGGGTGTATGAAAAGTTTCACCCCCCGGTCAGCCAGTATTTCGGCCACTGTTGTAACCGTCATCCAAACACAGGTAACGAACGCCATTGTAGAAACAGGTCCGACCTTATCACGGTGGTTCTTCAAAGTCACCGAAGAATCACCCAACGGTGCACAGGTATCCACGACGAGATCAGCGATCTCAAAAATAGTTTTCTTACTGGAGTGTCGCGACTGCTTCCCTTTAGCTTCCGCGGCAGATCCAAAAGCGATTACTTTCATTCCTTTTTTCTTCGCCTCCAGAGCAACATCAATGTTGACATTATTAATGCCGGAATGTGAAAAGAGCCACATGGTATCACGGGAATCGAAATTATAACCTTTCATAATCTCTACGCCATATCCTTCCACCCGCTCAAGAAACAAAAACTGGTGCACTCCCATTTCGCCTGTGATCCTGGTAAAAAAAGTAAGTGGGAGCTCAATGATGGGATGAAATCCAACAAACCCGCCTATGCGGGGATACATTTCTTCGATGGGAATGGTTGCGTGCCCGCATCCGAAAGTATGCACCCATCTTCCTGCTTCAATACTATCAGCCATGATCAGGGCAGCCTTTTGAATATTTTCCATTTGTGTTTCTTCAATCCGCGTCATGATATCGCGCGCATTATTCAACCATTGTTTTGCCAGCATAATTATTTTATTTTTAACGTGTGTTTATTTTTTTCAAAATGATCAGGGATAAAAGAAACATGATCGA
>JAYSOP010000246.1:0-2005 GCA_043722905.1 Chryseolinea sp. | reverse complement strand
GCGGTGCCGAATTCATTACGGGAAGCATCATACGGAATGGGAGCGACTAAATGGCAAACCATTTGGTACCAGATTCTTCCGGCGGCATCAGGGGGAGTTGTTACCGGAATAATTCTCGCGCTATCAAGGGCTGTCGGCGAAACAGCACCTCTAATAGTAATTGGTGCTTTAGCGTATGTACCTTTCGTTGCTAAAAGCCCAATGGATGAGTTTACAGTTTTACCCATCCAGATCTTTAATTGGGTTTCCCGTCCGCAACCCGAATTTTTAACCAACGGCGCGGCGGCTATCATCATTTTGCTCCTCCTGACTTTTATCATGAATGGCATTGCCGTTTATCTACGAAATAAGTGGCAGAAAAAAATAAGCTGGTAAGGAAACAAAAAATGAAACCACTGGAAGCTAAAAAGATCAATGTTTTTTATGGTGATAATCACGTGTTAAAAGATATTGATATAACGATAAAAGAAAATACAGTAACTGCATTTATTGGACCTTCCGGATGCGGAAAGACGACTTTCTTGCGAACTCTAAACCGGATGAATGATTACATCGAAACCTTCCGGAAGAAAGGAAAGGTCTACATTGATGGAAAAGACATTTACGATAAAAAAGTAAGGGTGGAAGAACTCAGGCGAAAAGTGGGCATGGTCTTTCAAAAACCAAATCCATTTCCCAAATCCATTTTTGAAAACGTAGCTTACGGATTAAAAATACATGGCATCACGGGAAAATACGAGATCAATGACACCGTCGAAAAATCCCTGAAACAGGCTGCCCTGTGGGGCGAGGTTAAGGATAAGTTGGATAAGCCCGCACTCTCGTTATCCGGAGGTCAGCAGCAAAGATTATGTATTGCGAGAACCCTGGCTGTCAAACCCACTATTATCCTGATGGATGAACCTGCATCTGCGCTCGATCCCCTTTCGACTGCAAAAATTGAGGAACTGATTGAAGAATTAAAAGAGAAGTACACCATTATTATTGTAACACATAACATGCAACAGGCCGCCCGGATCAGCGACAGAACAGCATTCTTTTATTTAGGAGAATTAATAGAGTACGACAAAACATCAATAATCTTTACCAATCCAAAAAATAAGCTAACTGAAAATTATATCAGCGGACGATTTGGCTGAAAAAGAACTTACTAAACCTGAAATTCTATCAAAACAAAATTAAATGGCAGCAATTGAGGCAGAGCTACAAGCCCTGAAAGACAATCTTCTGGACATGCTGGATCTCGTGAGAAATCAATTGACGAAGTGCAAGAAAGCTCTTCGAAAAAATGATGGCTCACTTGCTGAGGAAATTTTGAGTGACGAAAAAAAGGTGAATATGCAGGAATTGGCTATTGACCGGGATTGTGAAAGTATTCTGGCCCTTTACACACCAGTCGCGACCGACCTGCGGTTTGTTCTTTCAAGCTTAAAAATCACCAATGATCTTGAAAGAATTGGTGATAACGCCAGCAGGCTTGCAAAATTTCTGTCGGCGAATGCAAATGATCTCCCACAAGCCTGGCTATCACAATACAATCTTGAACCCATGCTGGATATTCTCACCGGTATGCTGAAAGATATGAGAGAAGCCCTGGACAAGGAGGATACCAGGCTTGCCCGCAAAACTGCCAAAAAAGATGAAGAGTTAAATAAATTATATAAGGACGATTTAAAAACAACGGCAGCATTAATTGCAGAAAATCCGGAAAAAGGCAAAGTCCTTCTGACTCTTTTTACCATCGCACGTGATCTGGAAAGGGCCGGAGATCTGACAAAAAATATTGCGGAGGAACTGGTTTTTCACATTGAAGCTAAAGTATTGAAGCATAAGAAAGATCAAAGATAATGCATTGTATATAACGGTTTTCCTGGGCAACCGAATGGATATTTATTTATCTGGTTTGCAGTCGGGGTCTACCGTGACCAGAATACCTGTTGACAGATAACTTCCACAGGCATTCTTCCAATTACATGTCCAGCCATACCGTTGATATAGAGTCTTC
>JAYSOP010000245.1:0-3392 GCA_043722905.1 Chryseolinea sp. | reverse complement strand
GGTTGATTAAACTTCAACTTATCCAACCCGTAGTTAATCAACATTTTTATATTTCTGATTTCCGCAATTTGATTCCATAGGTAGGGCACAAGGGATAGGGCCATATAACCGTGAGCAATTGTTTTTTTGAACGGACTTTCCCTTGCCGCTCGTTCTCCATCAGTATGAATCCACTGATGATCGAGGGTTGCATCCGCGAACTGGTTGATCTTGGATTGCTCTATTTTTAAATATTCTGATACACCCAAGGGTTTCCCTACATATTGCTCAAATTCCTGGAAACTTCCGATTGATACTTTGCTCATGGGTAAATTAGATTACTTTAATTTACTAAATAAGTATTTAAATAAATCAAATACAACGACCAATTTAACCCCCCAAAAGAAATTTGCATTCGTCAGCGATTTTCCTGGTAATCATCGCAGATGCATGCTGGATGGCTGTTTCTGAGGTGGTGTGATTATCTACCAGTGAAATGACTTTTTTAAAGCCTTGAGCAGACATTTCTTCCTCTGAAAGTTCACATTTCCCACAAATGGCAATGACACCTTTGCCTGCCTCATGGGCAAGCCGGGCGACCTCGGATACCACTTTTCCTGAAAAAGTCTGACTATCTATTTTTCCTTCTCCCGTAATGACAAAATCAGCCTTTTTTATTCTTTCCTCGAGATGAGTGGTTCTGATCATATGACTGATCCCTTTTTCCATCGTAGCGCCGAGAAAAACCTTCGCACCTGCTCCGAGACCCCCGGCAGCGCCAGCGCCCGCAAAATCGACAGAGGTGCCTAAATTTTTGTGTATTACTCTTCTGAAGTTTCGAAGTCCGGCATCCAATAATTGAACTGCTTTCATATCCGCACCCTTTTGAGGCCCGTAAACATAAGCAGCGCCATCTGGTCCGAACAACGGGTTTGACACATCGCACAATGCCACTACCTGAACATTGCCCAATCGAGGATGGATGTTTTTAATTTGAATTTTGTGTAAATGGATGAGATTTTCACCGGTAGGTTTTAAAGGAGTTCCCTCAAAATCCTGGCATATATATCCAAGGGCAGTGGCCATACCGATACCTGCATCGTTGCTGGCGCTACCTCCAATGCCCAGTATTATTTTTTTAACACCGCGGTTTAAAGCATCGACGATCATTTCCCCGGTGCCAAGTGTGGTGGTCAGCAAAGGGTTTCTTTCCGAAACCTCTAATAATGTGAGACCAGAAGCAACCGCCATTTCGATAAAGGCCACATCACCCTCTTTTGAAATTCCATAATGGGCGGAAACTGGAGTGAATAATGGTCCCTGAACAGTAAGGTCTATTTTTTTGCCTGCATGCCATTCGGTTAGAAGATCGCAGGTTCCTTCTCCTCCGTCTGCTAAGGGTACCTTGTCAACTATGGCCTCAGGATTAATTTCCAATATTCCATGGGAGATAGATTCACAAATTTCCCGGGCGTTCAGGGATCCTTTAAACTTGTCGGGCGCAATAAGGATGTTCAAAATATAAGGTCTGGTAAAATGGAAGTTAGTGAAACCCCGAGCCCTTGCAAAAGCAATATCACCAAAAGTGTTTCCAAGGCACCCGTGAAGATACTAAATAGGATGCGGACGGATTTACAGGCTCCTTAAGGGAAACGGATGACATAAGCCCGCGAGGAACGATAATTTTTAAAACCCTCCAAACGAAAACTCCCAATACGTCAAAAAACCGCTTGCCAAAAACCAAACTGCCGGAATCAGATAGGTTCACTTTCGGCAGAATGATGACTTTCATTGCCTGTTTTCCAAATTTATTCACCAGGAAGGTATATCGGGGAGATGATAAAACACATTTGTCGTTGCAAAGTTCCAAACGATAAGTATGACCTCGACTCCTTCATTTTAGCAGGGAGTTGCGATCAATACAATCGACTTCAGGAGAAATTCGGAATAATTCCGAGGCTATAGCCAAAGGGTAATTGCCTTTTAAAATACGGCAAGATTTTGTGAACCGGATAATCTTCTGACAAGAAAAAAAAGACACCCTTTGCAGAGGGCATCTTTTGTATTTATACAGATGATATCTTACCTAATCCCTTGTGATTTCAATTTCAATCCTATCATTGAGGTTTGATTCCTGGCTATCATCTTTCACCAGCATATCACTTCCGCCCCAGGAAAATATTTGGGCGCGACTTCCATCAATACCCTGATCAACAAGATAAGCGCGTATGGCTTCCGCTCTGAGGGTGGTCAGTTGTTTGGCTGATGCGTGAAAGGTCGTCGAACCAGATACATCAAAATAGTTTTTATTTACGCCCAGCCCGATAATTTCTCTTTTATTCTTCCCGTTGCAATGGGCATGAATGGTGATTTCATAATAGGGATTATTGCGCATCATAGTTACCAAATGCTCCAGATCTGCTTTTGATTGTTCCCTCATGACCACAGCATCTTTATAAAATGACACGTTGTACATGACGGAAACATCACCCTTTTCTACGGGCTCAAGAACATAGGGAATTATCCAGGTTCCTTGTGCGTCAACATAGGCATGGTTATCCCCTGTGGATGGATCTGTGTAATCTATATATTTTTGAATTTCCTTGTAACCAAACATTCCGACGACGACCTCCATTGGTTTCGTATTTTTACCTGGTCTCAACAAATCAACAGAGGTATCTGCGTTGTAAGCAGCAAGCTCCCGACGATGAGCCTGATCGACATGATGTACTTTGCCATCTACGGCTTTACCTTCTGGTGTTTCAATCGTGAATTTAAAAAACTTGCCCCGGGCCTTCACAGGAGCGGCCCCGGCATTGGCCATCTTTTCGGATGCGGATCCACTTCCCGCGGTTGATCCTTGTGTCAGGTCACCTGCGCCGGCAACGTTCAGTTCACTCCATTGCCCGTTGACCATTGAAGGAGCAGCCTCCTTGCTCGCCCCCTCCCCACTCAGGGCATCCATTTCTTTTTTCAGTTGCAAGGTTTTTTTAATTGCGCCTTCCTGGTCAGCGGTCTTCAGAACATACAATTGTAAAAGGCCTTCGTTGTCAGTTAACGTATAGGAAGTATCCATCGACTGAGTGGGAAGATAACCCTTGAACTCGCTTGCATTTTCTTTTGTTGCAAACGCACCTATCACAAAATAATACTGCTGGGAACAAGCAATCCATGGACTGCCCATAATAGCCGCCAGGCAGGCAGCTTTTAAATAAATTGATTTCATAAAAGATTTGATTGATACCGAGGATCACATTTCACCCCACCAGCAGTATTTAAATTCTTATGCCAATTGCTGCTGAGTGTAAACCTCTTCGTATGAAATGTATAGCAGCATATCTTTTTATTTATAAACTTTTAAAGGCAACTAACATTCAAATTCATTGCCGGTGCATCTTTCACGAAAGCGAAAC
>JAYSOP010000244.1:0-8146 GCA_043722905.1 Chryseolinea sp. | reverse complement strand
ATGCGATTTCAGGCCTTACATAATTTTACCGCGAAATTGCCGTTACTCTCTCCCGAAGAAAAAGTTAAACTCGTCGGTAATTCGACTAAAACCAGCATACTGAGTGGGGTAGTGAATGGATTATTAGCGGAAATCGAAGGCATTATTCATCAATACCATGAAAAATTTGAAGGTTTACAGGTGATTTTGTGTGGAGGTGACGCCAGATTTTTTGAAAACCAATTGAAAGCCTCCATATTTGCGAGCCCGGAATTAGTCCTCATTGGGTTAAATAGCATTTTGATTTATAATGTCAATCTTTCATAAGTACGTTTTTTTCTTCATTGCCCTGCTTTTTACCATAAAAGCGACCGGTCAAGCCGCCCGTTCTCCGTATACTTCTTTTGGCATTGGAGAGCCTTATGGGAATGCACTCATCAATCATCAGGGAATGGGAGGCGTTGGCGTAAGCCAACCCCAGTTCTTTTTTATTAACAACCAGAATCCGGCACTGTTGGTTTTCAATGCTGTTGAAACGGTTTTTCAAGCCGGTATTGTCGGTGAGCGACGAACGATTAGTGGTGATACGCTGAGTGAAACCAGCAAGGGGGGAAATATGAATTACCTGGTCACCGCCTTTCCGATCGTGCCGGGAAAATGGACTACTTCGGTGGGACTTATGCCCTATACATCGGTAAACTACAGGATGCAATACATCGATGACATCATTGGCAGCGCCAATAAGGTGAGTGTTACTGAGCAGGGGAGTGGCGGTCTTACACAGTTGTATTGGTCCAATGGAGTGAGGTTGACAAAAGAAATCTCCGTGGGTTTAAAAGCATCCTATATCTTCAGTTCTATTGTTAACATTTACAAAAATCAATTAATTGATTCACCTCAACCGGTAAATTACCTGGCAGCGGTTGAAGAGAAATCCTACGTCAGGGATTTTACTTTCGGCACCGGTATTTCCTTTAGCAAGGATTCACTCTTTAGCAGGCAAAGGTACCGGGTGAGCTTTGGCGCGATCTATAATTTTGCCACTGATCTGAATGCGAGGAAGACTGACCGGCTTTATAGAACTACATCAATTGGGGACACCACCGACGTTAGCGTTTTGCCTACTTCTACAAAGGGCAGCTATTCCATACCTTCATCTTACACAATTGGCCTTTCACTGAGCAGAGGTTTGCAATGGAGCCTGGGATCGGAATTTTCTTATCAGAACTGGTCTGCTTTTACGAATGTAAACAAACAAAGCGGCGGACTTGACCAATCATGGCGAATAGCGCTGGGAGGAGAATATACGCCCGATATCTTTGCAGCCGAAAATTATCTTAAAAGGTTGACATACCGGGCAGGCATCAGCATGGAACAAAATCCTTTTTTAGTCAATAATAATCCCGTAAAGGATATTGGCATCAATTTTGGCTTCTCACTGCCGGCGGGCCGTTCAAGTCTGGACCTTGCCTTTAAATATGGCAAGCGGGGAAACAAGGCGGAGAATGTTCTCGAAGAAAATTATTTTAAGATCTATTTCGGTATCACCTTCAATGATCGATGGTTCATCAGACAAAAATTCGATTGATATATTCACTGTATAACCTCTTTACAGCCATAGTGAATGCTATGGCTTTTTGTTTTATGCGTATGAAAATATTAATCATGATAACCCTGATCACAGGGGCTTGCAATCAATCAGAAATGAAGGAGCCGCTAATCTATGATGGGCCGCTTCGAATTGGCGAAAATGTTGAGCACTACTACACGGAAAATAACCAGGTGAAGGTTAAAATGATAACGGCCTTGTTATATGAGTACGAAAATGGGGATAACGAATTTCCCCAGGGAGTTTACCTGGAGTTTTACGACGAATCAGGAAAAATGGAGTCGACGTTACGCGCCAATGAGGCTTACTATTTTAAAAAAGAAGATCAATGGAGGGGCCGGGGAAAAGTAGAAGTTAAAAATTTAGAAAAAAATGAACAGCTCAATACGGAAGAGCTTTTCTGGAAGCCGGCAAAGGAGAAGATCTTTACGGATAAATTTGTCACCATCCGCCAGCAAGCTGACGTGATCTATGGGCAGGGGCTGGAAGCAAACCAGGATATGTCTGATTATGTAATCAAAAAACCAGAAGGTGAATTTGCTGTAGAAGATTAAATTCACGTTGTCGATAAATACTGGTATTTTTGTACCCGATGAAACTTCCGGATGTTATCTTCATTTCCCTGGCGGGAGGTTTTCTCATTATCGGAATTCACCAGATCATGACAGTTGGTTTTAGCAAGGGCTATTGGGCGATAATGCTGGCACTCGTTTTCTTTTTTATTTATAATTTGAAGAAACGCAAGGCATAACTATGGAAGACACTTTCATTGCAGGTATGACCGGTTCCCTTTTATTTTCCATTTTTCTTTCGGGAACTGAAGTCGCGTTTCTTTCTGCCAACAAAGTGCAAATTGAACTACAGGGGAAAAATGGAAATGTCTCTGGAAGGATTCTGTCCTTTTTTGTCAGTAAACCAACCTGGTTCATCGGCACAACACTCATTGGAAATATAGCGTCGCTGGTGCTGTTCGGAATGTTCTCAACACTTTCATTTATTTCCTTTTCAGATCGGTTCTCAGGTTTCTCTGTGGAAGTTTTGATACCCATCGTCTTGCTGACGTTTATCCTTTCCTTTATCATTCTCTATACAGTAGAATTTTTATCAAAGAGTTTGTTTATCATCAATTCCAATAAAATGGTCAAGGGCCTGGCGATTCCATTCGCGATTGTCTTTGTTATTTTGTTTCCGCTGGTATTCATTGTAGTCTCTCTGGCGAGATTCATCATTCAATATGTTTTTCGGCTTGAGTATTCAAAAGAAAAACCCGTATTCGGACTTACTGATGTCAATCACTATTTAAAAAGCATGCACCGGATTAAGCAAGCTGATCGCAATCTGGAACTCGATAAAAAGATCTTCAACAACGCTTTGGAATTCCGATCTGTACGCGTACGCGACTGTATGATTCCAAGGACAGAAATAACGGCGGTGGCCCTTGAATCAGGATTGCAAAAATTGCATGAAGCTTTCCTGGAAAGCGGACATTCAAAAATCATCATTTACAAAGATTCAATAGATGATGTGGTGGGGTATTGCCATTCTTCGGCCTTATTCCGTAAACCCGATCGCATAGAAGACATTTTAACTCCTATCATCATTATTTCTGAAACTACCCTGGCAAAGGATCTGATGGTCAGATTTATTAACGATCATAAAAGCTTAGCGGCTGTGGTGGATGAATTCGGTGGTACCTCTGGTATTGTAAGTATGGAGGATGTTATTGAAGAAATCTTTGGGGAAATTGAAGACGAACACGATGAGAACACGGAAACTCAGCAGAAACTGGATGAATACACCTATTTATTCAGCGCACGGCTGGAGATCGATTATTTAAACGAGACGTATGGGTGGAAATTACCGACAGGGGAATATGACACGCTAAGTGGATTAATCCTTTCTTTTACGGAAGATTTGCCCAAAACCGGCGAAACGATCAAGATTCCTCCTTTTACCTTTGTGGTTCAGGCTACCGCTGAAAACCGCATCAATACGGTCAAGTTGATCATTGACCGTATGAAATAAGGTTCTTGATTATCAAGGAGTTAATCTCCAAAATTTACCCTGCACCCTGCTTCGTAGGTAATTTGTAAAAACTAAATTTTTCAAATAGAGATAACCCATTAAATTTGCGGGCTTTACCGTTGATCCGGGTGTGACCATCAGCGATAATCAGGCGCTAACTCACTAACATTATACTGTATTATGGCTTTAATTGGGACGTTGCGAAACAAGTTGGGTATCCTTCTCGTGGTTTTTATTTTCCTGGCGCTGTTGGCATTTATCCTCGGAGAACTGTTGGGGAATAATTCAGTGCTGTTTAATCAGAATGAGGTGGGTGAAATTGATGGTCATTCAATTTCGGTCAACGAATTTCAAAGCGCAGTGGAAGAAAGACGGGCCAATTATATTTTGAACTTTAACCGTCAGCCCGGCGAGAACGAAATGAATTCGCTCCGGCAGCAAGCCTGGGATCTCCTCATCGCACGATACGCGATTGTTCCTCAGTATGAAAAGGTCGGGATAAAAGTGACAGACACCGAAGTCATCGATATGATCAGTGGGACTAACATCGACGAAAATATCAGACAGGCTTTTATCAATCAGGAGACGGGTGTATTCGACAGAGCCATGCTGGGAAATTATATTAACAGGTTAAAGGCAAGTCCAGTGGGTTCTGAAGAACGAGTCCGGTGGGAACTTTTTCAAAAGGATCTGAAGCCAGGCCGCGAACGAATCAAATTTGAAAATCTCCTGCTAAAAGCAAATTTTGTTACCACTGCGGAGGCTGAACGCCAATACCATCTCCAGACCGACGTTGCTGAAGTGAAGTTTGTCTATATTCCCTATTCATCGGTAAGCGATTCTCTTGCTCAGGTAAGCGATTCTGAAATCGAAAATTATTATGATGAACATAAAGAACGTTTCAAGACAGAAAACACCAGGGACTTGAAGTATGTGTCTTTTCCTTTGACAGCATCATCCCAGGACACTGTGGAAATCAGAGAAGAAATGCAGAAGATCGCTGTTGATTTTTCAAAAAACGAAAATGATTCATTATACGCCGTCTCCAACAGTGACGACCCAAATGCATTTAAGAAATATAACATATCAACTCTGCCCGCCTTTGTTAAGCCAGAGGATTTGAAAGCAGGAAATGTTATTGGACCCTTCATTGATGGGGACACTTACAAAGTGCTTAAGGTATCTTCCATTTTTAAAGATACCGTTTACTAAGCGCAAGCCAGCCACATCCTGCTCAAATGGGACCAGGATACGCCAGCCGGGAAAAAGGTTGCCAGGGAAAAAGCACAGGGCATATTAAAAGAGATTAAGAATGGCGCGGACTTTGGCGTGAAGGCACGGCAGCATGGTACCGATGGTACGGCCAGCCGCGGGGGTGATCTTGGTTGGATTTACTCAGGGCAAATGGTAAAGCCCTTTGAGAATGCAGTATTCAAGGCAACAAAGCCTGGACTGCTGAATGACCTTGTTGAAACAGAATTCGGCTATCACATAGTAAGCGTTACGCGATTGAAAGATAATACAGCTTATAATATAGGAGTGGTAGAGCGTGCGGTGGGTCCGAGTGATGCCACTGCCAACGAAGTTTTCCGAAGAGCCGAAATGTTTGGAGCGAATCTTGAAGGCGTGAATAATTTTGAGGAACGTGCAAAAAGTGAAGGTCTCAATGTTTTGGAAGGTAAAGGACTTACTGCCGGAGAAAGAAGGATTGGTACATTAGACGATGCCCGTCAGGTTATCCAATGGCTGTTTCGCGACGCTTCCGAAGGTGAAGTCTCGGATATTTTTGACCTTCAGGGAGAATATGTTGTTTGCGTCATGACTGGCGAAACCGAGAAAGGATATCGGTCTCTATCAACTGTTAAAGATGAAATTATGCCTGAAGTGAGAAAGGAGGCACAAGGAAAAGCCATTATCGCAAAACTAAAAGAAACCACGGGTACACTCGAAGAAATTGCGAATTCCTATGGGAGTGATGCAAATGTTTACAGCGTAAGTGACCTTAAGTTAGGCACAAACAATCTCCCTACTGCCGGCTTCGATCCAAAAGCAGTGGGTAAAATTTTTGCGATGGAAAGCGGAAAAAAATCAGAACCCTTTACGGGCGAAAATGGTGTTCTGCTGGTGGAGGTTCAAAATAAAACCATTGCCCCTGAGGTCGCGGATTTTAGTATGTATAAAACTACTATCGGACAAGAAAATCAGCAACGCGGCGGTTTTAACATTGCTGAGGCCATTAAAGACAAGGCAGCCATTGAGGATAAGCGCTATAAATTTTATTAATTAATTTCCTAAAGAAACCGTCCTGTAGAGCACAGGACGGTTATTTTTTTTATGGATCAGGAGTGGTTAAAATCTTTCCGGGAAAAACTTGATCAACATTATGCGTGGCCATCCCTGTATATGTTTAAGTTCATTGTGCCAACAGGAAAAGAGGAGGATGTAAAGAGATTGTTTCCCAAGCATACATCTTCTGAAAAACATTCCAAAGAAGGCAAGTATACCAGTGTCACCGTTCAAATGATGATGCCATCAAGTGATGCGGTAGTAAATGTTTATGAACAGGCCTCAGCCATTGAAGGCATTATAGCGTTATAATAATACGATACTTTTATAAAATGTGATTTACTGCTACCTTCCCTCCTGTCTGTGGTAAATTCAGCATTTAGGACAAATCAAAACAATACATTGTATGGCATGGAAAGAAGATAATAACCGGCTAAAAAATACTTACAAGTTCAAGGACTTTAATGAAGCCTTTGGTTTTATGAGCCGTGTGGCGCTTATCGCTGAAAAAATGGACCACCATCCCACCTGGACGAATACCTGGAATACGGTGAGTTTTGAATTGTCAACGCATGATGCGGGCGATAAAGTGACAGCGCGCGACCGGAAACTTGCCGACGCCATTGATAAACTGATCGCATGATTAAGGAGAGACGCACATCTCTTTATCTTGTCCCTACACCCATTGGTAATTTATCTGACATTACGTTACGCGCCCTGGAGGTTCTTAAAAAAGTGGATGTGATCCTTGCTGAGGATACGCGAACGTCCGGGCATCTGCTGAAACATTATGCCATCGATAAAACTATGCAAAGTTTTCATAATTATAACGAACACAAGGTCGTCGATAAACTCATCGGGAGATTGGAAAACGGTGAGGTCATGGCATTAATAACCGATGCCGGTACTCCGGGGATTTCCGACCCTGGTTTTTTGATTGCCCGCGCATGTTTACAGGCAGGATTATTGATAGAATGCTTACCGGGAGCTACGGCCTTCGTCCCGGCATTGATAAAATCGGAATTGGCCGCTGACCGGTTTGCCTTTGAAGGGTTCCTCCCCCAAAAGAAGGGACGCCAAACCCTTTTAAAAAAGCTTGCGGAGGAGGAACGCACAATGATATTTTATGAATCACCTCATAGATTGGTTAAAACCCTGCATCAATTCGGAGAATATTTCGGTATTGATCGGAAAATTTCGGTTAGCCGCGAATTAACCAAAATCTTTGAAGAAACCGTAAATGGTACCCTGCAGGAAGTATGGCAACATTTTTCGGAAAAAGATGTCAAGGGCGAAATTGTTATCGTTGTAGCTGGAAAAAATAAAGATTAGTTTTTCCGTTAGCAGACTTATATCAGGTTTATTATATTCAATTCGTTTAAATTTTGGAGCAAGTAAATGGATTTAGAAAAAATTGAAAAAGGGGTTATTGAAATTTGCCAGGAGGTGGGCGAATTTATAAGTCGGGAAGGCGCGGCTTTTGACCGTAGCCGGATCGAGCAGAAACACGTTTTTAATAACCTTGTTTCTTATGTGGATAAGGAGGCCGAAAAAAAACTGGTCAAAACTTTGCAAAAACTTTTCCCCGCTGCAGGTTTTATTACTGAAGAAGGTACTGTCGAGCAATCACAGCAACACGAATTTAACTGGATCATTGATCCGCTTGATGGCACTACGAATTTTCTACACGGACTCCCCCTCTATGCGATCAGCATTGGACTCTCACGAAAAGATCAAACTATTTTGGGTGTGATTCATGATATCTGCCAGAAAGAATCTTATCACGCCATCGAAAACGGCCCCGCTTTTTGTGATAACCAAATGATCAAAGTTTCATCCATTAATTCGCTAAGTGAAAGTCTTTTGGCTACTGGTTTTCCTTATTATCATTTCGATAAAAGAGACTTGTATCTTGACATCATCAAGGAATTTTTGAATGAAACACATGGCATTCGAAGACTCGGTAGCGCGGCTATGGACCTGGCGTATGTGGCTTGTGGCAAGCTTGAAGGCTTTTTTGAATACAATCTTCACCCCTGGGATGTGTCTGCAGGGACCCTGATTGTGCAACAGGCCGGAGGAAAAGTCACGGACTTTAGCGGAGGAAATAATTTCCTTTTTGGCAATCAATTAGTCGCCGCCAATTCATTGATGCATGCAGAAATGCTTGAAGTCGTCAAAAGCCGTTGGATCCATTAATATAATCAGCATATTCTCAAGACTTAAATTTCACATATGAAGAAAAAT
>JAYSOP010000243.1:0-9529 GCA_043722905.1 Chryseolinea sp. | reverse complement strand
TCTTTTTTAAGGAAGCCCATTTGGGAACCTCCCGGTTGAAAATTTAGATCCGTATCAAACAAAAGTGTAAAACCACCTGTGCTGCCTTTGTCTAAGGTGCCATTGTTAACGAAACTTTCCGTCGTTCTGATGACTCCGTTATTGAGGATATTGGTTCCAGCATCATTCGTCCACGATCCATTGGTCACGATCCGGGTAGAGTTTTTTATTTCTATTCCGGTATTGATGATAAATTGGGCAGGTGAAGAAATCCATCCAAGCATTAAAAAGGAAAAGAGTATGTACTTCATGAACATGTTTATTTAACGTTCACCAATACTTTGATGAGGCCTGATTCCTGGCTGTCAAAATTTTCCAAAGCCTTTCCAAGGATGGCCCCGGTAGGGTAAATAACAATTCCATTCAATATTGCAGGAACGGCTTTCATGGCATGTCCTGGTTTAGAGGAAGTAACAAGGAGATCCCCTCTCTTAATGGGTCCGTTCTCAAGACATACTTTTGTTGGAATGACGCCGATCACCCCCATGGGGACGAGGTCATCTAGATTTTCATTGAGATTTCTTTCTGTTAACGTTACCCCAGGTTTGGTTGCGTATACGCCGGCGACTTTGGTGGAATTTGCTGTTTCACTTTTTTGAACGGTTCGGTCTGTATCTTCTGAGATCACCAGCACATCCCCGGGCTCATAGGAATTTCTGAGACCTTCTATCCCAAACATTTCTGCCACGTCCGCACCAGAGGCTACAGTGCCACCATTGAATAAACCCTGGCCGTTTTTAGCGATACGCGCTACGTTAAATCCATTGTTTTGAAAAACCGCAATGTCCCCTGACGCACCTGTGTGATTAGCCAATATTGTGGTGCCAATTCCATTGGTTGTCGCAATGATGGCGGAATTCGTACTGGTGGTATTGTCAACATTAAAATTTCCAGCGCTTCCTGTGCCTTGTGTAATGGAAAACAAAGCGTCACGTAAATTTGAACTATTGAAGATCTCAAATGCTCCGGCCCCGCCTCCCGTGTTGATTACTCTTCCTTTAACCGCGGCATTGGTGCTCAGAGCCGTATTAATTTGAAAAAAACCGACATCTCCCCGACCAATCGTTGAAGCGAATAATGCAGAGGCAGTACTCGCTCCATTATTAATTGAGATATTTGATCCACTCCCCAAACCTTGCTGATCTACACTCAAGCCCGGGGCCGTACCGGTGGTATTTTGAATAAAGACATCCATCCCTGGACCCACGCTGCCAACACCTTGCATAACCCGTACGCCAGATCCGCTCCCGGCACTGGAAGCCTGAATCGCCGGAAAAGTGTTGGTCGGATTAGTAACATTGAATAAGCCCGCGAAACCATTTGCTGCGCCTGCATTCTCCCCGTTGATAGCTGCGCCGGAGCCATTCGTACTGGCGAAAATAACGGGGGAGGTATTGGCTGTATTACTGATTGAGAAAAACCCGGCTCTTCCGGTGCCATTGGTAAAAGCCCTTACAGCAACTTCCGTGTTAGCCGCATTTTGGATTTGAAATTGCCCACCACGGCCTGTGCCTAACTGATTGCCAAAGACAGCAGGACCTGTTCCATTTGTTTCGGCAAAAAGGGCAGAAGAAGCATTTGCGGCATTTTCTATTCGAAAGGACCCGGCAACGTCTCCCGTTCCTGTATTCCGGCCATAAATGGGAGCCGATAAAGGTTGATTACTATTGGTTTCTGCCCACAAAGCCGGGGTTGGGTTGTTAACATTGCTTACCGTAAACTTTCCTGCACCGCCTACGCCGGAAGTGGACACTTGCATCGCGGTAGTGGCGTTGGTGGCATTATTTATGGTAAAAACTCCGGCAGGACCTCCTCCGGAATTGCTCCCCAGTACAGCGTAGCTACCCGGATCCGCTGAAGCCGAAACCCCGGCAACGCCATTGCTCACCCCTCCGGTAGCCCTTCCGGTGATCGCCGAAAAAGCTGTTGATGTTTCGCCTAATATTGCCGCGGAGGCCGTTGCAGGCGCACCCACAATACCATTGGTGGAAACATACAGGGCGGCTCCTGTATTGGCGCCGTTCATGTTTTGAAATTTTGCAACGCTGACGTTCTGCGATGCTGATGCCGCATAAATAATATTCAATAAACTGGTATTGTCAGTAGCTGGAGCCATGATAGTATCCGCATACGGTAAAAGAAGTTTGGGGCCTCCTGCCACCTGGGCAGTGCTCTTCCACATAATACCATTCCATATATAGATGGTATTCAGATTGGTGTCATAAACCAACAATCCTTTATCGGAATCCTTCAGGACACTGGTGAAGGATGGGGCAGTTCGCTGGGCGGTGGAGAGTCTGGGCAGGATAAAACCCTGATTACCGGTTGGCGATTCAACATGAAGTACGGCATTCGGATTCGGCGTTGTTACCCCGACTCCTAAAGTTTTATTTTGGGCTATTGCATCACCCAAACAGCAGATGAGAAGAAATAATCCAACAGGCAGTACAAGTTTTTTCATGAGATTTACCTATTAAGTGTTCGATTTTTTGGAGGAATGAAAATTTGCCACTCTTACAATCTGGTAAATACCCCCAAACCGGCAAAAGTAACAATGGGCCTGGTCAAATTTTTTAAACGGTAAGGAGAACATTAAAAAATGAACCTGTGTAAATTATTAGAAAATTCGACAAGCCTTACCTATATCCAATTTCAGGATGTTTATTACCTGAATTATTAAACCTTCACAGGAAATCATTTATTTTCAAGGAATATTTCATTCATGGATCAAAAAGATATTAAGCAATTGCTGAGCATGCCAGTGATCGTTGCCGCCCTGGGGTATTTTGTAGACATCTATGACCTTTTGTTATTCAGTATTGTGCGCAGGCCGAGCCTTATTGCCTTAGGGGTGCCTGAGGATCAACTTTTCGCTCAGGGTGAGTTTTTGCTGCAGGCACAAATGTCAGGCTTGCTTATCGGAGGAATTATCTGGGGGATCATGGGTGATAAAAAGGGAAGGCTATCGGTCTTGTTCGGTTCCATACTTTTGTATTCGCTGGCCAATATTGCCAATGGTTTTGTTACCACGGTAGGCCAATACGCAACTTTACGTTTTATCGCAGGTATAGGGCTTGCGGGTGAGTTGGGTGCCGGTATCACTCTGGTTTCAGAGATTTTACCTGCGCGCTTAAGAGGTTATGGTACTACCATTATCGCTACGGTCGGTTTATTGGGTGCGGTTCTGGCCAACTTTATGGCCAGAATTTTTGACTGGAATACTGCTTTCTTCATAGGCGGAGGATTGGGTTTGCTTTTGTTGCTCGCAAGGGTAAGCGTTTTTGAATCGGGTATTTACTTAAAAACCAAAGCCTCCCAGGTTGTAAGGGGTGACTTTCTCCAGCTTTTCAGGAAAAGGAGCAGGCTTATAAAATTTTTAGGCTGCATATTTATTGGGTTGCCCATCTGGTATGTTATTGGGATTCTGATAACTTTTTCGCCAGAATTCGCAAGCGCCCTATCCGTGACCGGAAATATCCTGGCAGGTGATGCGGTGATGTTCAGTTATCTCGGCCTGGCGGTGGGGGATATGTCCAGCGGATTAATTTCCCAAAAAGTGGGATCGCGCAAAAAGGTAGTCGCTGCCTACCTGCTTCTCACGTTGATGACTATTATATTTTATCTTTTCAATCCGGTAAAAACAGCTGATTTTTTCTATCTCGCCTGTTTCATGCTCGGGGTCGCGATCGGTTACTGGGCCTTGTTTGTCACCATCGCCGCGGAACAGTTTGGCACTAATCTGAGATCGACGGTAGCGACATCGGTTCCAAATTTTATCCGGGGCACGGTCGTTCCATTAACTTTTTTATTTAAGTATTTACGGGATACTATCAGTGCCCATTATGGTGGCATCCAGGACTCCGCAACAGCTTCCAGCACAGGTATTATTTATGGCGCTTTAATTGTTGGTGTTTTCACGATCGCAATTGCTTATATCGCGTTAGGCGTTATCGATGAGACCTATGGCAGGGAGCTAAATTTTGAAGAGAACAATTGATTGAAATCATCCCCATGTATTAATTTTGACACAGGTAAACAATTTCCTCACCGGGATTTGATTATCTTTGATGATAGTAAATCCTGAAGTCAAGCCCCACGTGACTCGCAACGTTTTTATCATATTTACCATGGCAGCGCTTCCCCTGCTAAGCCTGCAGGCTCAAAACCTTCACCTTATAAAAGGATACAAGCATAAACTAAAATCAGCAGAAGGAGTGCCGCGATTTGCATTGCTCAATGATCTTGCCTGGGAGTACAGGTTCGCATATCCGGACAGTACCATTTATTTCGGGAAGGAAGCACTGGAATTGGGCTTGACGCTGCAGATGAAAAAAGGCATCGCCAGATCCATTAATTTTATCGGGCTTGCCTATAACTACAAAGGCGATCGCCTCCAGGCCTTTGATTTTTACCAACGTGCGCTGCAAGTGGCTACTGAACAAAACGATTCGCTGCAGATCGCCCATTCTAATAATAACATCGGACGATTATTTTATGACCAGGGGATGCTGGCAAAATCTTATCAATATTTTATTAATGCACAAAACATCTTTCAAACGCTGAATGATTCTTCGGGCCTGGCCTATTCCTTACAAAGCCTGGCGAACCTTCACAAATTGCAGAACAATTATCCGAAAGCAGAGAGTCATTTAATAAAAGCATATAAAATCCGTTTGGCCCTGGGTAACTCACGCGACATCATGTCTGCACTGGTTCACCTGGGCAAATATTATCAGGAAGCAAATCGAGTAGACAAGTCCATTCAATATTTTGAACTAGCTGATTCTGCCGGTAATGTCATACAGGATGAAATTAACCTGGCCGAAATCAAAAGTTATCTTGCTGAAGCTTTCATGGCAAAGGGTGCGCTTGATAAGGCCGATGCCATGTGCAGGGAGGGGCTGACCGTTATCGTAAGAAAAAACAATTTGCGCATGATGCCTCAGGCCTTCAATACCATGGGCCAGATCCTGCTGAAGAAAGGGAACTTGCCTGCAGCAAAATATAATTTCATCAAAGCCCTGGAAATTGCTTCCCGCATCAAGGACATTAGTGCGAAAATGGAATCGCATTGTCATTTAACCCGGATCTACGAAATAGAGCAAAATGAAAACAAGAAGTTACTGCATCACAATCAATATCTTGTACTAAAAGACTCTATCAAGAATCTGGATCTTGCGCGAAAAGTGGAGCGGTTTCAATTTAAAATGGATATAGAAAGAAAGGAACGCAGCCTCGAATTGTTAACGGCAAATAATGAAAAGAACGCTGCGGTCATCCAGCAGCAAAAATTACAAAATATTGTGTTGGTGATTATAATATTATTTGTCAGTACCATTGGTTTATTGCAATGGCGTAATAATAACAAACGAATGGATATCTATCAAAAACTTCAACTTCAAAATAGTGAAATTGAAAGTCAAAAACGGGAGATCATTCATCAAAACGAAGAACTCTCGAAGCACAATCATCAACTATCAGACCTTAATCAGGAAAAGGATACCCTGATGGGCATCGTGGCTCACGATTTGAAATCACCCCTCAATAGAATTGAAGGTATCGCCTACCTGATGGAAATGGATACTGCCCTGACCAGTGAACAGCGCGAATACATGGCCATGATTAAGAACGCAACCAACGCTGGCTTGCATTTAATTACGGACCTGCTGGACGTGCATATGATTGAGGAAAGCATCGCACCAAATTTTACGATTTTCGATATCAGTAAGTTTTTACTGGACAAAGCTTCTGCCTTTTTGCCGGCAGCGGAAACCAAAAATATTCACCTTCACATTTCCCGGGTCGAGAATGAAGAAATTTATGCTGACCGTGATTACCTCAGCAGGATCATGGATAACCTGTTATCCAATGCTATAAAATTTTCCCCCCATCATTCTGCAATCGACGTGTCTGCCGACAGAACGGAAAACGAATTCTGGATTTGTATCCGTGATTCAGGGCCAGGTTTTTCTGAAGACGATAAGGAGAATTTATTTAAAAAGTTCAAGAAGCTAAGCGCCCGCCCTACCGCCGGTGAAAATTCCAACGGTCTTGGTCTTGCCATTGTCAAAACACTTGTTGACAGAATGAAAGGAAATATTGAATTGACGTCAGAAAAAGGAAAGGGAAGTCAATTCCTGATCCGGTTTTCACAGCAAAAACAGTATGCGTGACCGTTCGAAGTCAGAGCATCAAAACAGTAACCAGTCGATTATTAAATTAAGATTGTTTCAGGTTTTGTCCAATGCCTGTTCGAGATCGGAAATCAGGTCTTCAATGTCTTCCACGCCAATACTGAGGCGTATCAAAGAGTCTACCAGTCCGCTCTTCAATCGTTCTTCTTTCGGAATACTGGCATGAGTCATCGAGGCCGGATGGTTTACCAGCGACTCTACTCCCCCTAATGATTCTGCCAGCGAAAATACTTCGACACTTTCCATCAGTGTGGTGGCTTTTTCGATACGGTCGTCTTTCAGTGTGAAGGAGAGCATACCCCCGAAATCACGCATTTGCTTTTTCGCTATCTGATGATTGGGATGATTTTCAAAGCCGGGCCAGAAAACTTTACCAACCTTGGGATGCTGCTGAAGATATTCTGCAATTTTTTTTCCGTTGAAGCAGTGACGTTCCATTCGAAGGTGAAGCGTTTTTATTCCGCGCAATACAAGAAATGCATCCTGAGGGCCGGGAACCGCGCCACAGGAGTTCAAAATAAAAGCCAATTCCTGATGCAGTTTTTCATCATTCACAATGAGGGCACCCATGATCACATCTGAGTGTCCGCCAAGATATTTTGTCACCGAGTGCATAACAATATCTGCACCCAGGTCCAGCGGATTCTGGAGATAGGGTGAGGCAAAAGTATTATCAACAGCCACAATTATGTTATGCTTTTTAGCCAGCTCGGTACATGCTTTAATGTCGATGATGTTCATTAAAGGATTGGTGGGAGTTTCAAGCCAGAATAATTTTGTTTTTGCATTGACAAGCGGTTCGATATTCGAGGACTTGGTGAGATCGATAAAGTGAAATTTGATTCCGTATTTTTCAAAAACCCGCTTAAACATCCGGTAGGAGCCGCCGTAAAGGTCATTGCTCGTAATTACTTCGTCACCGGGATTTAAGAGTTTAATCACTGCATCCGTAGCACCCATTCCGGATGAAAAACATAATCCAAACTGACCATTTTCCAGCGCAGCGAGGCTTTTTTGGAGGGCATTCCGCGTAGGATTTGCACCTCGGGCATAAGCATAACCCTTGTGCTTGGCTGGCGATTCCTGTACGTAGGTCGATGTTTGATAGACCGGTGTCATGATGGCCCCTGTTGTAGGATCGGGTTCGACCCCCGCATGTACAGCTTTGGTTCCGAATTTCATATTTTTTACGTTTTAAGCCTCAAAAATACGTGAAAATGCACTCGGGGTTACATTTGCCATGTAAGTTTTATTAATGACATCATTTATTACCTTTCCCTTTAAACCGTTCATGTAAACTTAAACCCGCGCATGAAGTCACTTTTCACGCTCATATTGTTCCTTTCAATTACCGGAACCCTGTTCTCGCAGGTTGGCATTGGAACCAAAACACCGAATCCTCACGCTGTACTTGACCTTAAATCACCGGGCGATGACCAGGGTTTTTTAGTGCCCAGACTTGATGGTATGAATGAATTCCTTCGGATACTTAACATCGAAAATTTTCCCGAAAATACTTTCACTGTATTCACACGTTGGGGAGATAAAATTTTCGAAATAAAAAACTACGATAATAAAGAACGGGTTTTCCGCGGCAAGTCCAATATGAATGGTGAAAAGGATCTTGTTAACGGGACTTATTTTTACGTCATTGAAACGAAAGATCAGACCCAAAAATTAAACGGTTTCCTTTCGCTTAAAAATTAAATAATAAAGCGGAAGGCTTTGATTCCGCTATATCGTTCTGCTTACATCAAATTTCTCCAGGTAATCCGCCACCCGCCTTACAAAACTTCCTCCTAAAGCGCCATCTACCACCCGGTGGTCATAAGAATGAGATAAAAACATTTTATGGCGAATGCCAATGGCATCTCCGTAAGGGGTTTCAATAACAGCAGGTTTTTTTTGTACCGCGCCCAACGCAATAATCGCGACCTGTGGCTGCATAATGATCGGTGTTCCCATGACGTTTCCAAAAGAGCCCACGTTGGAAACAGTAAACGTACCGTTGGCAAGGTCATCCGGTTTTAATTTATTTTCACGGGCGCGTCTGGCGAGGTCATTCACGGCTTTTGTTAGGCCGGCCAGGTTGTATTGATCACCGTTTTTGATCACTGGCACGATCAGATTCCCGGTTGGCAACGCAACAGCCATGCCGATATTGATATCCTTTTTTTTGATGATCCTGTCGCCGTCAACCTGAATGTTGATCATCGGAAAGTCTTTAATAGCAGAGATAACCGCCTCGATAAAGATGGGCGTAAAGGTTAGTACATCTCCTTCGCGTTTCTGAAATTCATTCTTCCACTTATTTCTCCAGAAAACAATATTGGTCACATCGGCCTCCACAAAAGAAGTGACGTGTGGTGCGATGCGTTTGGAATCCACCATGCGCTCAGCAATCATCTTTCGCATCCGGTCCATTTCAATGATCTCATCACCACCGCTGATGGATGCCGGAACTTTTGACGGAATTGGGCCGCGGCCCGTATAGCCGGATGGTTTACCAAACACGGTCTCACCAGTTTTGCGGTGGTTTACGTAGGCCATGATATCATTCTTGGTAACCCTGCCTTCGGCTCCCGTTCCTGAAATAGTTTCCAATTCAGCCACGGCAATATTTTCTTCTTTAGCGATATTTTTTACCAAAGGAGAATAAAATCTTGCGATAGCTTTATTTTCTGTGACTTTGGGCGTGCCATTTGATCCATTCGATAATAACTCATCTGCGTGCTGATGGATTTCTATCTCCGGTTTTGGCTTCCTTAATTCCGTTTCAGGTGATTCAGTAGGTTTTCCTTCCAGGCCTTCCGTGGTAATGATGGCAATAGTCTTACCGACCTTGACTACTTCTCCTTCCTTCGCAAGAATTTCTGTTACGATACCACCATGTGTGCAGGGTACTTCGGTATCTACTTTATCCGTAGCCACTTCCAGCAGTGATTCATCCTGCTCAATTTTATCGCCCGGTTTTTTCAGCCAATGCAGGATGGTGGCTTCTGTGATGCTCTCACCCATTTTGGGCATAACCAGTTCTACAAGGGCCATAGTCGATTTCGTTTCTAAAAGGCAAATTTACAGGATTCTTCAGACATCAGGGTGGTCTAAAGCAGGATTTTAATCTCCTTCCGGCAGAACAAATCAGTTGTATATGCGTTAAAATCAACCATCGGGTAAAGGTGAATAAATAATAGTACTTTAAAAGCGGCATTTCGCGATGTTCTTTTTACATGATTTACGGGTTTGCATAAGCTATTGCTCCAAACTTAAATTTGCAGGACCGTTTGTTCAGGCTT
>JAYSOP010000242.1:0-9648 GCA_043722905.1 Chryseolinea sp. | reverse complement strand
GATATTGTCCCGTTGTTTGAGACAATTGAAGATCTTGCCAACGCTCCCGAAGTAATGGATGCCCTTTATAACGTGACTCCCTATCGGGATCATCTAAGCCAACGCGGCAACAAGCAAACCATCATGCTTGGCTTTTCTGATGGCACAAAAGACGGGGGATACCTTCGCGCCAATTGGTCAATCTTCAGAACAAAAGAAAATTTAACCATGCTCTCAAGGGATTACGGGTTAACTGCCGTTTTTTTTGATGGTCGTGGCGGGCCACCAGCCAGAGGGGGCGGAAATACCCATGATTTTTATGCGTCTTTAGGCGATACCATTGAAGACAAAGAAGTGCAGGTGACGGTGCAGGGTCAAACCATAAGCTCGAATTTTGGTAAACCTGTTTCCTGCCTTTTCAACCTGGAACAGCTGATCTCAGCAGGCATTGAAAATGATGTTTTCAGAACGAAAAAGTCTCACCTGAGCGAGAAAGAAAAAAACCTTCTTGAACACCTGGCCAAAGCCGGACACCGGGCCTATCTGGATCTGAAACATCATCCAAAATTTGTCCCATACCTTGAAAAAGTAACACCGCTTTCTTTTTTCGGAGATATTAATATCGGGTCCAGGCCTGTAAAAAGAAATCAGGGAGACTCCTTAAAATTTGAGGATTTGAGAGCCATCCCATTTGTAGGATCATGGGCTCAGATGAAACAAAATATTCCAGGTTTCTATGGCGTTGGGAGCGCGCTGAAGGAATTAAAAAAAGATGGTAAGATGGGGGAAATAAAAAAGTTGTACAGCCAATCGCTTTTTTTCCGCACCCTGTTGGGCAATAGTATGATGTCACTTACAAAGTGTTATTTTCCGGCTACCGCCTACCTTTCCAAAGACAAGGAGTTCGGTGAGTTTTGGAAAAAAATGTATCAGGAATACAACCTTTCTGTCGAAATGATCCTGGAGGTCTCAGGCTTATCCGGATTAATGGACAATAATCCAGCCAACCGAGATTCCGTAAAACTTCGCGAACGAATTGTGCTTCCGCTGATTACGATCCAGCAATTTGCCATCCAACAACTGAGGCACCTGGATATTACCGAAAAGCCCTTCCTGAAACATTACAGAAAGCTTGTATTGCGCTGTATGTTTGGAATTATTAACGCTGCGCGTAATTCAGCCTAGGGATAGCAGAAACATCCGTTTCAAGAACCGGGAAAACCGATGTTAAACGAATAGATTTATGCTATTAAATATGAAAAATCCATTCGTCACAAATTTTGGAATCGGCAACAAACTCCGGAATGATGGAAAACTTTTGCTCAAGCATTCTGATTTGTGCACAATCTTCCATGAGCAGATTTGTTACTGTTACATTGTAATTTAACCGTGGATCAAAATTATCTTCCGTACAGCAAACGATTACGAGCGCACGGGCACCGGTCAGACAAATACCAAGAGGATGAATATTTCGTGAAGCCCGTTTATCGGTGTACTTCACTTCGCAAACTTTTTTCTCATGGCAGGCACGTCTTACCAGATTGAATTTTTCTGTCGCGGTCATAAAATGTGAGTACTACAATCTCATGCCAGCCGCAACATTTTAACGAAAAAAATAAAAAAATATTTTTTTTTATACCTTCCCCTTCATCAGGTTACAGTAATGATATTCGATGATCTTTCGATCAGTCTCCCAAACGGTTTTGCCGGGTGTCCTTTATCCTGTAAAAACCTTTCAAATTCTGCCGTTTTGGATTCTTCTACGGCAACAAGCAATCCTCCACTGGTTTGTGGGTCTGCAAGAATGGCTTTTTGGTAATCTGAAACGCCCGCAATTCCATTTCCATAGCTTTCCCAATTCCTGATGGTTCCACCTGGCAGGCTGTTCTGCTGAATATAACCATCCAGAAAATCAAACTTCGGAACCCTTGCAAACTCAATTTCCGCCGAAAGTCCGCTTCCCAAACAAACCTCAGATAGATGGCCGAGAAGTCCAAATCCGGTAACATCGGTCATGGCGCTGATGTAATTAAGTTTTCCAAACTCCACACCCAGAAGGTTCAACGTTAACATGGCTTCAATGGCAATCCTTAAGTGTGCTGCCTCTACAATACCCTTTTTTTGTGCCGTGGTAATGATTCCGATTCCCAAAGATTTAGTCAGATAAAGCAATGAACCCGCCTTGGCAGAATCGTTGCGCTTTAAATTTTCTTTTTTCAGTTTTCCGGTGACGGCTAGCCCAAAAACCGGTTCGGGGCAATCAATACTGTGGCCCCCCGCTAAAGGAATTCCAGCCTTCCTGCAGATCTCTCTACTACCTTCCAAAACATCTTTCGCCACGGAGGGCGGAAGTTTATTGATCGGCCACCCTAAAATAGCGATCGCCATCAGAGGCTCCCCGCCCATGGCATACACGTCGCTAATGGCATTCACGGAAGCAATGGACCCAAAGGTAAAGGCATCGTCCACAATGGGCATAAAAAAGTCTGTCGTGCTTACAATACAGTTGCCATCCCCCAAATCAAACACAGCCGCGTCATCCCTGGAATCATTGCCTACCAACAAGGCAGGGTAAGAGATTTTTGCTAAATCTGAATGAAGAATGGTATCCAATACGGAAGGCGAAATTTTACAACCACATCCTGCACCATGACTATATTGGGTAAGTTTAATTTGTTCCATGAGCGCAAATTTATCATCTTAAAGTTTGTACCAATAAAATATTAGCATGGGAAACGGAAATATAGCCGGAATCCACAACTACTGTGATCGCTGGTGTCAGCGTTGTTTTTTTACCAGTCGTTGTGCTGTCTATGCTAAAGTCAGTGACCTTCCCAATGAGCAACTTGACCTCCGGAATAAAGCTTTCTGGCAAAGACTCGGGGATAATTTTTCTAAAGCGAAGGATTTGCTGGAACAAGCTGCTGAACGTTATGGAGTGGATTTGAAAGAACTCCATGGTCAACTGGAATTAACGGAAAAAAAACAAAAAGAGATCCGGGAGGAGAGCACGCAACACCCTATCAGTCAGTTAAGCCTCGAATATAGTGATGTGGCTACTCAGTGGCTTAAAACCCAACCCGGAATGCTTGACAGGCTGGATGCCTTAAAAACAGAACTTATTCTGGGGGTACAATCTAATGAAGGTGCCAAGGAAGAAACTATTTTCATAAAAGACGGACTTGCTGTCATCCACTGGTATTGCACCTTTATCCATATTAAACTTATGCGCGCCCTGATGGGCAAGTTGGATGATGATGGGTGGGAGGCGGAAAATGACTTTCCGCGGGATTTCGATGGCTCCGCTAAAGTAGCCCTCATAGCGATTGAAAGATCGATGCAGGCCTGGATAAAACTTTTTGAAATCCTTCCAGACAAAGAAGACGATTTTTTAAAGATACTTTCGCTGCTGGAAAAATTAAAAAGCCTTGTCCGGGAAGAATTTCCAGAAGCTGAAGCGTTTGTGCGCCCGGGTTTTGATGAAGATCACACGGAGATAGAAATCAAATAATCGGCTATTTCCAAAGGATCGTTACCATTCCAGGCAGCCTTTGCTTTTATCCTGTTCTGTTTTTTTAATAATCCTGTTCCGTAAGCCTTGTCGTAATAGTTTAGCAAAATATCAATGGTGCCTGCCATATCATCCTGGAAAAGTTTTTCCTTCGCCACATTAAAATGCTGACCACCCAGTTTCTTCATGATACCCTTCATGGCACCGAGAAACTCATCTTTATCGGCGTGTCCATATTCCTTTACCAGTCTTTCAATCCTTACTGTCCTCTCTACATCAACTTCGTAAACAGGGGCTGCGGACATTTGTTGCCAAAAATCCGAAGGCAAAAATATTTTTCCCACGGCAATAGATTCATCCTCAACCCAAATCTTCCTTGCAGGATTCAATTTTCTTAACGCTTCAAAAAGATCATTTTGAAATTGCTCGGTGGTTGGCTGAGGGGGCATCATTAATCCTCCGAATACGGATCCCTTGTGTTTGGCCAAATCTTCAAGATCAATAATCTGCTCTCCTTTTTCCTGCAATGCCCTTAATATTTCACTTTTCCCACTGCCTGTGTAACCACCAATTACTTGAAACTGCTGTGGCTGTTTATAGGACGCCAGGGCCTCTTGCCTGTAGGCTTTGTAGCCACCGGTAAGCTGATGTGTTTTTATCTTTGCCATCCCCGTGATCAGACAAAAATTAGATGATCTCATGCCCCCACGCCAGCAATGTACCAGCAACTCCCTCCCTGCGGCCAGCGCTTCAGCACTATTAACAATTTCAAGAAAACGAGGACCTACCAGGCGAAAACCCGTTTTGATGGCTTCAGCCTGACCCTTTTCTTTATAATCTGTTCCTACGGCGATTCGCTCTTCATTGTTCAAAATAGGAATGTTCACCGCCCCCGACACATGACCCTCTTCAAATTCCTTTTCGGAACGCACATCGGCGATGGGTATTTCCTGACGAAGTTTAAAAAATTCTTCAATGGATATGTTCACTGCGCAAAGATAATATTCCCCTCTCACCGCTCATAGGGTTGCCCCTGCAGGTGGGCAATAAAAATTAGTCTGAAAAATTTACGGTAATGTTGGTGGCAATACCGATCCTAAACCCATAGTCAAGGTACTTGCCATCGCGAAAAGCTGCTGCGGCCTCGAGTCTGAAAATTCGAAGTATGCCATCAATAGAATAGCCAATCTCGGTATAATTTTTCGACGTTGGGGTGGCCAGATAATTAACAAAAACATTTTCACGTATTCCCGCGAGGCGAACTACTGGAATGGTGGTCACTAAAAATTTCCGAAACTGGTAATGCGCATTCGCTGCAAAATATTTATCGGCGGTACTGAATCTGTAATAATCCAAAAGTCGGAAACTGCCCACTGGATCATTTGTAATGAACGGTGTTTGATTGCCGAGGAAGTGTTTGTAATCCATAAAATACAATTTGTCGGCATTCGGAAAAATCCCACCCCTTAGCCAAAAGTCAACATTTCCTTTTACCCCCACTTTAAATTCATGCTTTAATCCCAATTCAATTTGATCGAAATCCACATCGCTGTCCAGTATCCCCTGAAACCCTTTGCGGTAATCCAGAGTAATCGTTGGCGAAGAGCTCCGGATCTCACGTTTATCTTCGTTTCGGATCCGAAACTTTAGCCATGGTCTGGCTGAAATTCCTATTGATGCTGTAAACGCCTGGTGATCGGGAAAACTTGTATCGGTTGTCTCCTCGGTAAATGGCGTGTTGGGCGTGTAGCCTTCGATACCTTTGCGATTCACCAGCGTGTAATCTGTATTGTTTATTAACTGCCTTCGGTCACTCCATGACCACACAGAGCTGATGGAAAGAAAAGGGTTTATCTTTCGCCTGTATCGCAGGTCAATGAAGTCGCGCTCGTAGATCTTCATCAGGTTCCGCTCCATAAAAAGTGTGGTAAATGTATTTACGATGGGAAGGATCGGATCATCGTGATTAAATTGACTGATGTACCGACCGCCATTCAGATCAAAACGGTAATGTTTATTCCGAAGTGAAACATTAAGATAACCTGATAGCTTTTCCCTGGCAAAAGCATAACGCGCCACAGGCCTGATGGTAAACCTGGTTTTGTTGGTATCCTGCAAAACAGTCCCAAAAGCTACCCGATAAATCAGGTTAAAACCTTCGACCGTATTGAATCCTCCCATTGGCGTGTAAATTTGAAAATTGGAATGTTTTGTTATCCGGTAATTATCTCCAAGCAAAATATCCCACGGCTGAAAGCCTTTGTGTTTTGATCGCTTCAATGTATCACCTTCTGATCTGGCCTGCTCGATGGCAGAAACGCTGTCCGCTTTCACGTAACCTTTCACCTCCTCCCTCGTAAGGGGTATAGGTCGGACTTCTGCCCAATACAAGGAATCTTTTTTATAAGCAGCGCTGTCAATTTTGAACGACACTTCTGAAAGAACACCAGGGTCTTTTTGCTGTTTCTGTTCTTCCTTCTCGTACTCTTTTACAATGGTTTTCAGTTCTTTTCGCGTGATCTCCTCACCTGCCGCAAGTCTTTGCTGTAACGGTTGGGTTTTTCCGGGGGGAGCATTCTTTTTTTTCTGTTTCTGAGTTTGGTCTATTTCGTTCGCCAGGGTCTTTTCTTTCTTTTCGTCAATCACCTCCATGCTTTCAACATATATTTTGGGGTTGATTGTAATTCTATAATTACTTACACTAGCCAGGTAGTTGTACTGAAACTCAAATCCGAAAACCTTCCCCTTAATTTTAAACTGGTGTGATACGGGGAGCCAGGCTTTATCCTCAATGGGCCCGCACATCACCTTAATGCCTATGTCGATGCCCAATTTTATCGTGTTTAAGTCGAGGCTGTGTATGCTCCAGTCGTTCTCAACAATATTGATGATCCCATCCACGACATTATCTCCTTTCGAACGGGGAATAACTTTTATTCGACTCACTTCATATTCACGGTCTTTAAAAGTGCCGAGGTATTCAAATCTATAATATGAAAAGGCTTTAGGAGATAAGGGAGAAATGGTACCGGCAACTTCAGGTTCGTAAAAGCTTCCGAATATATAGCCATTGGGGGAGGTATTATTATCCTTACCATCGCTGCGGATCGAAATTACTTTCTCTTCAAATTTGTTGGGACGTGTAAATTTCACATCACTTACGGATTCTGAAATATAAACCCGGTCTTTTTCAATGCCTTCTTTTTTAAGTGCTTTCTTCGCCAGCCATGGATAGTCTATTAATTTGCCCGCACCTTTGATATACACTCTGGCGGAATATGAATCCAAGGCATTGCGATGATAATTCGATTTGGCGATTGCTTTCCGCATGATAGTGTAAGCAGGATCTTCATCATCAGCATTGATGGTCACCGATTGCAGCACAATATCCTGAGGAACCAGTATGATATTTAAATCGGCGAAGCCTTGTTTGATGTCAATATTTCTGACTTCTGATTTTCTTCCCAGGTGCTGAAAAACGAGTTCATATTTGCCTGCCGGGAGCTGTATCTCATAAAATCCTTCGACGTTCGCTGTGGTACCCGTTCCTTTTTGCTTAACAAAGATGGTGGCAAAGGAAAGCGGGATACCCGTTTCGTCAGAGATGGTACCTTTGATACCGGTGTGTTGACCCACAGAGGATTGGCAAAGACTCAGCACCAAAAAAAAGGATAGAACTGTGCGTAACAATGTCTTCAAAAGTGATGTCTGTTAATTAATGCATGTAAAACCCTCTCGTGCGGATCATTTCTTCCACGGCATCCGGAACCATGAAACGCACTGATTGATGTTTTCGGATGCATTGGCGTATAAAAGTTGCGGAGATATCGAGCATGGGGGCTTCGACCATTTTAACGTTAGGATGCATTTTTAATTCGGAAGGTTGCGCAGCAGGTCGTGGATAAACATATAATCCATAATCTTCCAGGATCCGCTCATGGTTTTTCCATTTCATAAAATTGAGGAGATTGTCCTCGCCTATGATAACCTTAAATTCTTTGTCAGGGTGTTTTTCCGTAAGGTGTACGAGGGTATGAATGGTATAGCTTGGCTTGGGCAAATTAAATTCAATATCAGAGGCCTCGATTTTATAGTGATCGTAAACAGCAGCACGCACCATATCAATCCGGTCAAATTCATGGAGCAATCCCTTACTTGGTTTGAATGGATTTTGCGGAGAAACCACCAGCCAGACTTTTTTTAGGTCAGTCGTCTCCGCCATGATATTGGCAATGATCAGGTGACCAATGTGAATGGGATTAAAAGAGCCGAAGAATAAACCAATTTTCAAGCGTTGATGAATCTACAATACGTGTATTGACAAAATACGGATTTAAGGGATCATTTCCTTTTAAAGGCATCATATAAACGCTGTGCTTCCGCGAGGGATTTTTCAAGGTTTTCATTAACCAGTACCACATCAAACTTATCCTGAAATCCCATTTCAAATTCAGCTTTGAACAACCTTCTTGAGAGACTTTCGGCAGTTTCCGTTCCTCTGTCATGGAGCCGTTCTTTCAATACTCCCAGGGAAGGAACTTTTACAAAGATGGCAAGCGCTTTCTCGTGAAAGTATTTTTTTAGATTTAACCCTCCCTTAACATCAACATCGAAAACCACGTTTTTGTCTTCTTTCCATACGCGTTCCACTTCCGATTTCAACGTGCCGTAAAAGTTACCCTCATAAACTTCTTCCCATTCGACAAATTCATCGTTATCGATCTTTTTTTTGAATTCTTTAGGGGGGAGAAAATAATAATCTTTACCATTTTGTTCTGTCCTGCCCCGTTTATCACGGGTTGAAGCAGAGATGGAAAACCCAAGGTCGGGATTGATTTCAAGAAGATGCTTTACAATAGTTGTTTTGCCAGAGCCGGATGGCGCTGAAAAGATAATTGCTTTACCAGCCATTTAATGAGCCAGATTTTGTGCTACTTTTTTGCGGATGTCGTCCACCAATTCCTGTGGCGCGTTATCGGTGCATTTGGTTTTTAATAACTGGCGTATAGCCACTTCGAGATGATAACTTTTATAGCAGGGCATGCAATCCTCCAGGTGTTCGTTTAGGAAGCTTTCTTTTTGCTGGGGAGAGGCCTCACCATCTAAGATCAGCTGAAGCATTTCAAAACATTCGCGCTTATTCGGACAATCCTGCTTCCTGTTACCTTGCTCGGAAAGATTACTCATATAGTTTATGCGTTTTTATAACCCATTTTTTTGGCATACTCACCAAGTTTTTCTTTCAGAAGATTGCGTGCGCGATGTAAGCGGCTTCTAACAGTACCAATTGGTATATCTAAAATTTTAGCCATCTCTTCGTACTTAAAACCTTCAAGATCACACAATATAATCACCGTTCTGAAATCAACATCCAATGAGTTGAGGGCAATTGAAATCTCATCACCGATCATATCCTGGAGTGCCTCTACTCTAAGATCAGGTGTTATTTGCCTGTCAACATCTTCTGAGTTATAAAAAGTTTCTACTTCCTGATAATCTACCTTAGCGGGTTCTTTACTTTTCTTCCGGTAGTCATTAATGAAGCTGTTCTTCAAGATTCGAAACAGCCATGCTTTTGCATTAGTTCCTTGTTGAAAAGAATCTATGAAACGGAATGCTTTTAAATAGGTGTCTTGCAATAGATCCTTGGCATCATCGGAATCCAGGGTTAGTCTATAGGCAAAGTTGTACATCGAGTTTATGTGTGGCATAAACTCTTGGTTGAAAATAGTGAGCTTCTCTTTTTCGGAATACTGCTGACGAATAACCTCTTCTTCCATAACGGGTAAAAATAGTTAAAAACTTATAAAATTACTGCTGCTACCTCACCTTGAGCTAACCAAATGTCTCTTTTAAAGGGAAAAAAAGAATACCGATGTTCAAATATGTGATATTGACGGACTTAGGGCGTTCACAACAATAAACATCGGGTTTTTGGTGCGCAAGAGGAATTAATTCCCCGGGAGCTTTGCAACAATAACCGCCCGAATGGCAAAATGTTGTCAACACCCAGGATTATTATTAGTGCTTTGCGATTAGACGATAAGGCCTAACCATGCTAAGGAATTCGCTTCGATACCCTGATTGTAATCACCCTTTGCTCCCTCCGCCAGGTGTAACACCTCGTCATAAGTATAATCACCAATAAATTCTGACTC
>JAYSOP010000241.1:0-8602 GCA_043722905.1 Chryseolinea sp. | reverse complement strand
GACCAGGGGTAATCATATTTTTTCAAAATAGTATTCCCAATATTTGCTGTTGCCTCACCGATTATCGTGTATTGGTATAAGCAGGCATAAAGTGTTTTTTTGTCCTCCAAAAAACTTTGAAGGGTGTAGTTTTGAGAAAATGATTCAATTAATTGTATTGCATTCAATACATGCTCAACCCTTTCCTTACTGGTGGGCTTAACAGGCTTCATAAATTAGTTGCATTTCAATTTTTATAAGTTCTTTTATTTCCGGCCTTATTCCATTTAACATCACTACATCCACTTTTTTATTTACGATCTTTTGCAATTGTTCCTGTACCTCTGCTATATCAAAGAGGGTAAACTTTTTTTCCGATGGTACATCAATCAAAATATCGATGTCACTTGTCAATGTATTTTCCTCCCTGGCAAAAGAACCAAATATCCATGCCTTTGAGACCATGTTTTGCAACTGAAAATATCGCTGTATCTTCCTGCTTACCTTGTTTTTTTCTGCAAGCCTTTCAGAACTTCTATTATTCCTGGTTTGATAGATGACCTTTTCTTCCGCCGCCTGCAAGGCCTTCAAGGCCATCTCCTCGCCCCGCACTTCATACACCACTTTGTCCGATAGCCAGGCGATGAGCAAGTCATCTTCTTTCACTTTAAAATACGCAGCAAGCTTAACCACCTGTTCACGGGGTGCTTTTCTTTGACCTCTCTCAATCTTGCTTAAAATGGCCGGGTCAATAGCCAGATAGGCCGCCACAGTCCGCAGGGGTAGATCCTTGCCTTCGCGAAGCTTTCTGATAATTTCCCCCAAGCTGTTCATTTTGGATGATTTTTATCTTGACAAAGATTGTCAAAATTGTAGGATTATACAAAGGGTAATCGTAATTATTTTGCCTGGTTTGCTAAGCGCGGATTACTTTTTTTCTCAGTTGAGTTGTGTGATGGGTGGGCTTGGAATATCTTTTTATCCCGATACAGCTTCTGTAAGCCCTCCCTTTTCTATCTATCATTATAAAAGAGAAAAGCTTCTATTTTAAAAAGTAATTGTAGTAGATGTCTGCCAGTTCTTCGTGAAAGCCCCATCCGATATCACAGGTGTCGTTCACTATTTTTTCAGCTCTTTCTTCAAACAGGTCTGCCAATCCGTTTGCCTGGACAAATTTGCCGGCATCATGAAACATTCCGGCTATGCTGTTGTAGAAGGGTTCGTCAATATCGCCAAAGTCATTTGTAAATCTTACACCGCATTCAACGTAATAGATCATGACATCAGCAAGTGCCTCGTCATCGGGCGAAAGTTTCTTGAAATCGGAAATTGCCTTTCGCGCATCTTTAAGCCGAAGCTTGTAGCCCCGCTTCGGAAAGAAACACTCCAGGATCGCCTCCATCACTTTTTCTTTTTTGGCGCTCGTATCCGGATTAAAAGAAAATTCATAATAGGCCTTTACTTCCTTATACTTTTTATTAAGTTCGATGATCTGAGCAATCAATCGTTCTTTACTGAATTGCGAAAGATAAGTTTTGAGCGTTATTGGGTTTCTCCTTTTGATCTCTTCTTCCATTCTCAAATCGTTTTTACACACCCGCCATTGGTTATAGCTTTTGTTGAACTAACCCTTCGGTAGTTTGCTCACTTCAAGTTGCATCACCAGCAATCAAATTAGCAAATAATCATATTTGAAGTTCATTGAAACCAAGAAATCATGAGCTTCAAAAAAAGTGATTACTACACGGTGGTACAACAAGCCTGTGACGCAGTGCCGGGATTCAAACAGGCCTACGGAGCGCTTTCTATCAAGTGCATGTAAATATGGTCATCCCTGAAAGTCAAGCTTATAAGTTCCTGTATGTTTGAGCTCCCTGTGATTGTCAACCTATAAACTTCTCGTTCTGGTGCTTTAAGTTCCGATTTCCAGTCAAATACCCATCCATTTTTCTTGGTAACACTTTAACTCATTTTTTGTCACCAGCGAAGCTTCCGTCCTAAAACTGTCACGAGTCTTTACGTTTCAATCGAATTTGTCAGCTTATCAACAACAAAGTCGAGGTAAATAACTTTACTCTTCTGCACCCCACAATTTACAATTCTTTACCTCTTTTTTAGGTGGGTAGAAACCCGAACTTTCAAAAACAAAAAAACCACCTTTGCAACTGATACACAAAAGCATCAATCACCTCTCTTAAATCTGTCAAATCGCGTTTCCTTATTTTTCGGAAAGGCATTATTGGTGACATCCACATCGGCTAACTCAAAATTCGGATCGGTTAGAATATTGGTGACTTCCTTGTCCTTAACAAAGACTTTGGTGACCTCCTGCTCATTCATTCGCCAAACCTCGGCTGGAATTTTTTCAATTTCCTTTGAGCCATCTTTAAAGGTCCACTCGATCACAAGCGGGGTCACCAGCCCTCCCTTGTTTTTAAAGGTGAGCTGGTAAATATTTTTTTCGGCGAGTTCCTGCCTGATGCCATTGTCATTCACACGGCTCCTGAATTCACCGTACAACTGTTCCGGGGTGTTGATCAATGTAAACTCCTGTGGTCCACTGCTGAAATCATTCTCATTGCCCTCCTTTTCCCCGCTGGAAGTAGCCAGGTCAACGGATCTGACTTTGGGATTTTTACTTTCCGGATCTGAAGTTTCATTTTTAAGTTTGAACCACTTCACTTCACTTAACTCCACATCAACGTTGTCGTTTGTATAAAACCACCCTCGCCAGAACCAATCAAGATCAACAGCTGACGCATCTTCCATGGTGCGAAAAAAATCTGCTGGTCTCGGGTGTTTAAATGCCCAGCGCTGGGCATATTCCTTAAAAGCCGTGTCAAATAATTCCGGACCCATAATTGTCTCGCGCAACAGCGTGAGCGCAGCAGAGGGTTTAAAATACGCGTTAGGACCAAATTCTTCTCCCCTGATATTATCAGACATAGACATGATTGGCCGCATCTGGCGCTTATCACCCCTCATGAAAGGAGCGATTCCCTCCGGCGTTCCTCTCGAACTGAAAAGCATGGGATAACGGACACGCAATGTTTCTTTGTCGAGAAAAGTATTCAAGCCTTCATCCATCCAGGACCACTGCCGCTCATCTGAATTGACTATCATCGGGAAAAAGTTATGACCGATTTCATGGACAATAACACCTATCATTCCCGACAGGGTTTGCTGAGAGTATCGTCCATCCTTATTGGGCCTTCCGTGATTAAAACATATCATGGGATATTCCATTCCCTGGTCTGCTGAATGCACGGAGTAAGCCGTTGGGTAAGGGTAGTCTAACGTTCGCTCAGAATAGACTTCCAACGTATTCTTAATCGCCTTGGTGGATTCCCTTTCCCAAAGCGGATTTCCTTCTTTCGGATAGAGTGATTGGGCTAATGGAGTTTTATCGCCAATTTTAACCGCCATGGCATCCCAGATAAATTTACGGGAGCTTGCAAAGGCAAAATCGCGAACATTTTCTGCATGGAATTCCCAGGTACTCTTCGTCGCTGATCGGGTTTTCTCCTTTTGGCGGGCTTCTTTTTCGGTGACAATTAAAACCGGTTTATCAAAAGTGCTACGGGATTTTTCAAATCGCTCTATCTGCTCCTTCGTCAAAACCTCCTTCGGATTCTGAATCCAGCCGGTAGCCCCTACGATATGATCTGATGGAACCGTTAAGCGAACTTTGTAATCACCAAAAGTCAATGCAAATTCACCACGACCCAAAAACTGTTTGTTTTGCCATCCCTCGTAATCATCAAAGACACACATTCGCGGAAACCACTGGGCAAAAGTGTAAACGTAATTGCCATCCTCCGGAAAAAACTCATAACCCCCCCGCCCATCAAAAACCTGGCGGTCATACTCTTTATAATTCCAGTCGACAGAAAATACGAATTTCTCACCTGTCTTCATCGGAACTGGCAAATCAACGCGCATCATCGTGTGGTTAATGATGTATTGCAAACTATTGCCCTTTCCATCTTTAACAGAAGTGATATTATATCCGCCCTTATAATCGGAAACGTTTACCCCCGAGACCTCATTGAGCAACCCGGCAGGAACTGAATCCAGAATGATTCCCGTCTGGGTTTTGGTTGTCATATTATCAGGAGCAAAAATATTCTGGTCAAGCTGGAGCCACAAATACCGCAAACTTTCAGGAGCATTGTTGTGATAAGTGATGGTTTCGTGGGCTGTTAAAACCTGGGTTTTGTCATCGAGTTCGGCTTCGATCACATAGTCGGCGCGTTGCTGCCAATAAGCTGAGCCTGGGGCGCCCGACCCGGTGCGATACGAATTAGGAGTGGGGAGGGTTTCGCCCAATTGCTCAAACTTCCCCTGCCAGGTTTTCTGTTGTTGCGCAAACGCACTGGCAGTTAACACACCCATGAAAATCAAGGCGACTATTTTTATCAAACTCCGGTTCATACGATTATTAAAAAAACTTCTGACAGCAAAACTGATTACTGATTACTGATTACTGATTACTGATTACTTACTTCGATTTTTTCTTAAACTCATCAAACCTCGATTCCTGCTGCGATTTCGGGAAAATGTTGTCCTCAATATTAATATCCGCCGTTTCCAGATTGGGATCAATCATGATATTCGTCACTTCTTTCTCTTTCACGAAAACTTTCGTCGCTTTACGTTCATTAAACCGCCAGATCTCCGCCGGAATGGTTTCAAGTTCCCTGGTTCCGTCTTTAAAAATCCATTCGATGACAACAGGCATTACCAGACCACCTTTATTAGTGATGGTCAGTTCATAAATATTTTTATCCTTGAGCTTTGACATGATTGCCTTATCGTCAACCCGGCTCAGAAATTCACCGTAAAGAGCAGGGTTGGTTTCAATAAGGCTAAAAGGTTTTGGTCCATTACTAAAGTTAGCAAATTGTATTGCGTCGGAATCTGAAACAAGGTCACCCTTCTGACTGCGAACGCCTTTATTTTCAGGCGTCATTTTATCATTTCGCAGCCGGTACCACTTCACTTGGTCCAGTGTCTGGTTATTGGCGTCCGTTGTATAAAACCACCCTTTCCAAAACCAGTCAAGGTCCACTGCCGAAGCATCCTCCATCGTTCTGAAAAAATCTGCTGGTTTTGGGTGCTTGAAGGCCCACCGTTGGGCATATTCTTTAAAAGCGGAATCGAACAATTCTTTTCCCATAACGGTTTCGCGCAGAATATACAATGCAGTTGCGGCTTTCATGTATTGCTCGGCACCGAGTTGCACAACCTGCTCCGAATTTGTCATCAGAGGTCGCATCTTGCTTTGGTCACCTTTCATGTAGTTTACAACGCTCGCCGGTTTTCCTCGTGACCAGTTGAGCGCCGGATAGCGCTCCAGTTCTGTTAGCAACTGAACAAAAGAGTTAATCCCCTCATCCATCCATGGTGTCTGGCGTTCATCACTGTTAATGATCATGGGAAAGAAATTATGACCCACCTCATGGACGATCACTCCGATCATTCCTGTCTTTACCAGCTCCGTGTAACTTCCGTTATTTTTCGGACGGCCAAAGTTGAAACATATCATGGGATACTCCATACCAATGCTGGCGGTATGAACGGAGATGGCCACCGGGTAAGGATAATCGATGGTCATTCGGGAATACACTTCAAGCGTGTTTTTTACTGCCCTGGTAGATTCCTCCTCCCACAAGGGGTTCCCCTCCTTAGGGTAAAACGACATTGCCAAAGGCGTGTTCCTCCCGATTTTTACCGCCTGCGCATCCCAAATAAATTTTCGCGAACTGGCAAATGCAAAATCACGGACGTTTTCTGCATGAAATTCCCAAGTTTTTTTTTCTTTTGATTTTATCTTTTCCTTCTTAATTGCCTCTTCTTCTTTTACAATAACAACCGGTTTATTAAATGAAGTCTTTGCTTTTTCAAAACGATCAAGCTCCGTTTTGGAAAGAACCTCCTGAGGATTTTTCAAAACACCGCTGGCAGCAACAATGTGATCTGAGGGCACTGTTATGCGCACTTTGTAATCGCCGAACGGCAAAGTAAACTCACCCGTTCCTAAAAACTGTTTGTTTTGCCATCCGTTGTAATCATCATACACACACATCCGCGGAAAAAATTGTGCAATGGTATAAAGATAATTTCCATCCGCAGGAAAATATTCCATGCCGCTCCGCTGACGGAAATTGTTACGGTCAACAATATTGTAAGACCAATCGATGTCGAATGAAGTTTTATCACCACTCTTCAAAGGATTGGGAAGGTCAACCCGCATCATGGTATTATTAATGAAATAAGGAAGGGGTTTTCCAGAGGTTTCCTTTACGGCTTTAAGAGAAAATCCAGCCTTAAAATCGGAAACATGCTTTAAATATGTATTCGCGGATGCTGAATCCTCTACTGCATCGGTAGCGGTACGGGCCAGACTGTTTGCAGATGAAAGGATATTTTGGTCAAGTTGGAGCCAAAGGAATTTCAAAACATCCGGAGAATTGTTGTGATAAGTAATGGTCTCCGTGCCTGATATGCTTTGATTAGCGTCATTCAGTTCTACACTGATGGTGTAATCGGCTTTTTGTTGCCAATATTTTGCTCCTGGAGATCCCGAGCCGGTCCTGAATTCGTTTGGTGTTGGTAGCATCTGATCGAGCTGCTCAAACTTACCCTGCCAGGTAGAACTCTGGCTCAATACCAGGTGTGCACTCATTAAAAAAACGATTACTAACACGCGCGTCATGCAATGATGGTTTTTATCCGATGAATCGATAATTGTCGCTTACTGGGGCTTCTCATACTTATTTTAAGTCCTCATCCTGAGAAACTTCGATTACCAAAAAATGTTTTCTTTTATTAATATAAGGGCAATTCCAGCCACCGCTGAGGAGATAACCAACTTCCAATCCCGACGGTTCACGCCAAAGAGATCTACCAAAATAAAGCCAGTAATCAGGAAGATCACAACGATGATTATCTGACCAAATTCCAGTCCAACATTAAAAGCCAGCAGCTGTGTAACAATACGCTCATCCCTGCCGAGGATGCTCTTTAAATAATTGGAAAACCCCAAGCCATGAATCAGGCCAAAAAAGGCTGCGTATCCATAATTGAGCTTAAGGCTTCCAGGGCTGAGGCTATCGCCTTTTTTAAAGATATTAGACCCTGCAGTGATCAAAATGGTGACAGGAATTAAAAATTCTATTAATTGAGCTTTCACCGATATGATATCCAGCGTTGCCAGTGCGAGGGTCACTGAATGACCGAGGGTAAATGCCGTTACAAGGATGAATACCCGCTTCCATTCCCTTGTTGAAAACATGACACATAATGCAATGACAAATAAGATGTGATCATAACCGTTTGCGTAATCCAGGATATGATCATTTCCCAATCCAAAATAGATTTCGAATTCATTCATAAAGGCACCTTGCGGTTTTCGGCACCAAGTATACAGCAAAATTTATTAAACTGCTTTTTCCGGAAGGGCGGAAGATCTCTAATGGATATGTTTACTAAATGTACTTAAGTTAATTTTTTAATACACTTTTCAACTAAAAAGAAGGTGATATAAAGCTGGAACGCATTCTGGACCCAAGTTTGATTAAGCCTGCTTAAATTGCGATATGATTGTTTCCAATTTAATCGGCCTTATCCAGATTCTGACATTTTGTTCGGCACTACATCCCATTCATGTTTCTGTTACCGAAATAGAGTTTGACGAAAAAGACAAGGCACTTGAAATCATGATGCGCGTCTTTATTGATGATTTGGAACTTAGCCTTCAGAATAGTTTACACCAACCGGATTTGGATATTGTCAATCCAAAAAACGCTGTCACGACTGATGGGCTGGTGCGGGAATATCTGAAAAAACATTTTTCGATAAACCTGGATGGCAACGTCCAGCAAACAACTTACCTCGGACATGAGCGCGAGTCAGAGGCTTTTATTTTTTATATAGAGGTGGCCAATGTAAAAAAGTGGAAAACCATCCTGATCCACAATGATATTATTATAGCCACGCATGATGATCAGTCAAATCTTGTCCATGTCTATGTTCACGATAAGGTAAAAAGTTTAAGGCTCACCAAAAATACTCCCGCCGACAACTTGTCGTTTGATAGTCAGTAAGGTTGGTTTTTTTTAACTCACCTGTTGTCTGCTCGGGCAACAGGTTGAGTTAAATTCCTATTTTTGCCCCATGAAAAATCTGAATTTCCTTTTCGTCGTACTTCTGTTGTGGAATTGTAGCGAAGCGGAAAAAGAAACGTGTGTTTTCAGCCCGGATCTTTCTGCTACTGAACTGGTTGTGGATTTCGAACACTTTGAAGATACCCTGGCCAACATCCAATCCAAAGCGGCACTGAAGGCTTTTCTCACTCGCCAGCCAATGATACGTGATGAGATGCTGAGGCGCCCGGAATATCCCAATGACTCCGTTTTTCTCGATGAGATGTTCAAAAGATTTTCAAACCCTGCCATTGATACTTTGCTGATAGAGACTAAAAACGTTTTTGGAAACCTATCCACTTTGGAATCACAATTTAAGAGTGCCTTTGCGCATATTCAACACTATTACCCTGATTTCATTCCTCCCTCAATAAAGACGGTGATAACGGGACTTGACACAGACCTGTTTGTCTCTG
>JAYSOP010000240.1:0-10203 GCA_043722905.1 Chryseolinea sp. | reverse complement strand
AACATCATCAACAATAAACCACTTCCGGTATACGGCAAAGGTGAGAATATCAGAGACTGGTTGTATGTTGAAGATCACGCGAGAGCCATTGACACAATCTTCCACAATGGGAAACCCGGTGAGGTGTACAACATTGGGGGGAACAATGAATGGAAAAACATAGACCTTATCAAGCTACTTTGCGGCATTATGGATAAAAAGCTTAACCGTGAGGATGGCACATCCGAAAAGCTGATCTCTTACGTGAAAGACCGGTTGGGCCATGATCTGCGATATGCCATTGATGCCTCTAAATTAACTGCCGAAACTGGCTGGAGGCCTGAAACCTCTTTTGAAGTGGGTTTAGAGAAAACCGTCGATTGGTATTTAACCAATCAGGAGTGGCTAAAGCATGTTACATCGGGACAATACCTGCAATACTATACGAAGATGTATCAGACCGAAAACACGCATGGATAGATGTTGGTCAGGGGTGAGTGGTGAGTGGTGAGTGGTGAGTGAGTGGTGAGATTCCGGCCATCGGAGAAGCTCGTGATTTACCCGGAGTGGCTCATGATTAAACCCCAGGTTTTATAACTAAACTATGAAAGGAATTATACTTGCCGGCGGATCCGGAACGCGACTATATCCCCTCACGCTTGCTGTCAGCAAGCAATTGATGCCATTGTATGATAAGCCGATGATTTACTATCCGTTGTCGGTATTGATGATGGCTGGGATCAATGAAATTCTGATTATATCCACACCCCATGACATGCCCATGTTTAAAAAGCTATTGGGTGATGGAAAAAATCTCGGCTGTAATTTTCAATATGAAATCCAGCCCCGGCCCGATGGCCTGGCTCAGGCTTTCGTAATCGGAGAAAAATTTATTGGTCGGGATAAGGTTGCGCTGATCCTGGGTGACAATATTTTTTACGGTTCTGGACTAAAAACTTTATTGGAAAACAACGTAGACCCTGATGGCGGCGTGGTCTTCGCCTATCACGTGACCGACCCTGAGCGCTATGGTGTCGTTGAATTTGATAAAAACCAAAAAGCCATATCCATTGAAGAAAAACCTGCGAATCCAAAATCGAACTATGCTGTTCCAGGATTATACTTTTACGATAATGAAGTAGTGGCCATCGCAAAATCTATTAAGCCAAGTCCCCGCGGAGAACTGGAGATCACGGATGTCAACAATGTCTATCTCAAAAAAGGAAAACTGAAGGTAGCTGCCATGAGCCGGGGTACGGCGTGGCTGGACACCGGAACTTTTGATTCGCTTATGCAGGCCTCAAACTTTGTACAGGTAATCGAGCAGCGTCAGGGGCTAAAGGTGGGCTGTATTGAAGAGGTCGCCTTCCGACGTGGTTTTATCACCAAAGACCAATTGCTAGAACTGGCTAAACCGCTGGAGAAAAGTGGGTATGGTGTCTATTTAAAAAATCTTCCGGAATATATTTAAAAAGCTGCGAGCTACATCCTGCCGGAGTCTCTCACCAGCTGGCAGCGATCAGCCCGAAACTTTTTATTGCTCAAAATAAATAACATTCAACACAGTAGTGCCCACGATACCCAGCATCTCTTTGCTGATCAGATTCAGGTTATCTTTCTGGCGATGGTGGAAATCTCCGAAATAACCAATGCCAGGTTCGTAATGAACAATGTTGATCATGGGAATTTTGGCAATGCTATTCACAAATAAATGATCGTCGGTTATATCCATCTGAGTTTTTTTCACAAAAACATGGGAAAAGCCCAGGCGCTGCGCATGGTTCCAGACCTTTTCGACGATGCTGGGCGCGAATTTCATAGAGTGACCTTCCCTGTGAAACTGAGCATTGCGGGCCCCCACCATATCAAGCAGTATTCCGTAATACGCGGAGTAATTCGATTGGTGCTTGTTGTTAGCCCAGTATTGAGAACCCAGACACCACCATTCCTTTTGACCTTCTGGCAACCTATGGGTGTTTTGCTCACCTTCCCTTTCACCCCAGTCTTCTCCATCAAATAAAATAATATCTACCCCTGCTTCCGGTGGTGGGCCGTTATGGATTGCCCGAGCTATTTCCAGTAATACAGCCACCCCGCTGGCGCCATCATTGGCCCCGGTGAAAGTCGCCGTTGGCTTTTCGGAGTCTTTATCCGAGAAGGGTCGTGTATCCCAATGGGCCGCCAATAAGATCCTTTTTGACTTTCCGGGGTTGAAGCTGGCGATGATGTTTTTTAACTTCAACATCTGCCCATCATACGACCGAGCTTCAAATTCCTGTAAGGCGATCCGGGCACCGTAGCTTTTTAAAGTTGTTGTGAGGAAATCCGCGGCCTGCCGGTGAGATAGCGTATTCGGAATACGCGGTCCGAATTGGACTTGCTTTTCCACGAAATGATAAGCCGAATCGGCAATAAATACGGGAACCTGAATATTTTTTTCTGATTTTTCCTCCTCCGAAATTGATTTTTTGTCGCGATCACCCTGACAGGAAACCATCAAAAACAGACTAATCAGAACAAAAGCACTTACTTTCATAGGTTATCTTCCAGCTTAATTAACACAATATTTTGCAGGAAAGTTAAAAAGTTATAATTTTGCGGAGCTTTCTGAGAAAAAATTTAGAGGGGACAGACAGTCCCCTCTTTGTTTATATAATATTTTGATGGATCAGGTCGAGGAAATCCGAACTCTTGCCGAAATGAATTTATCCCCTGATAAATTCGTGGTTGAAGTATTGATTCCCGGAAAAAAAATCCCGAAAAGGGTCATGATCCTTATTGACGGCGACAATGGGATAACCATTGATGATTGTGCTGAGCTGAGTCGTAAGGTTTCAAAAGAATTAGATGAGCGGGCTTTGTTTGGGGATGAAAATTATATGCTCGAGGTTTCTACCCCAGGCCTTGATCATCCTTTAAAACTGAAGCGTCAGTATTATAAAAACATCGGCCGTGGGTTGAGGATTAAAAGACAGGAGAACCTCACGGAGGGTAAATTGACTGACGTGACAGAAGATAGAATTGTGCTTGCTCAGGAGGTCGGCACAGGTAAGAAAAAAGAAACTATGACGATCGAAATCCCTTTTTCGGAAATTGACAAAGCGTTTGTGTTGGTATCGTTTAAATAATTTTTACTATGGATATTTCAACTTTAATAGAATCGTTTGCTGAATTCGCCAAGCAAAAAAATATTGACAGGCCTACGATGATCCGTATTCTGGAAGATGTATTCCGGAATATGATTAAAAAGAAATACGGCATGGACGAAAATGGAAAACTCCTTTCGACCGATAATTTCGATATCATTATCAACGCAGATAAGGGTGATCTGGAAATTTACCGCATCCGCGAAATTGTTGAAAACGAATCTGAGGATATCTGGGATCACGATAAAATAAGCCTGACTGAAGCAAGAAAAATTGAACCCGATTTTGAAGTCGGAGAAGAAGTTTCCGAGCAGGTAGATATTGAGGAATTCGGAAGGAGGGCTGTTACCACTGCGCGACAGACCTTAATGCAAAAGGTTAAAGATCTTGAAAAAGATATTCAGTATCAGAAATACAAAGACATTGTTGGGGAGATTATCACAGGAGAAGTGTATCAGGTTTTAAGCAAAGAGGTTTTGTTGATCGATGCTGAAGGGAATGAGATATCGATACCACGCGGCGAGCAAATACAGAAAGATCGTTATCGCAAGGGTGAAAACGTGAGAGCCATTGTTCACAAGGTCGAGATGGTGAATGCAAACCCAAAAATTATTCTATCCAGAACGTCTCCCGTTTTTCTGGAACGGTTATTTGAACAGGAAGTTCCCGAAGTTTATGACGGTCTGATCACCATTAAAAAAGTTGTTCGTGAACCAGGAGAACGGGCAAAAGTAGCTGTGGAATCATACGATGATCGCATTGATCCTGTTGGAGCCTGCGTGGGTATGAAAGGTTCGCGCATTCACGCTATCGTACGCGAGTTGCAGAACGAGAATATTGACGTTATCAATTTCACCGAAAACCTGGAATTATATATTCAGCGTGCATTAAGCCCAGCGAAAATTACTTCTATAAAAATTGATAAGGACAGCGGACGGGTATCCGTTTATCTTAAGCCGGATCAGGTTTCACTGGCCATTGGAAAAGGAGGCCTTAATATAAAATTAGCGAGCCGTTTAGTCGGTTATGAGATCGATGTATTCAGAGAACTTGCGGAAGGTCAGCAGGATGAAGATGTCGACCTGGATGAATTTTCAGATGAAATTGAAAGTTGGGTATTGGACGAGCTTAAACGCATTGGATTAGATACTGCCAAAAGCGTCCTTAACCTGAATAAAGAGGAGCTCGTTCGAAGGACTGACCTGGAAGAGGAAACAGTTGAAAGCGTTTTAGGTGTTCTTAAGAAGGAATTTGAATAATAATTCAGGATCAAACACAGAAATTACAAAATCATAAGGGATATTTGAGCATGGCAGAAGAAAAGATGATACGGTTAGGGCAGGCCTCGCGGAAGCTAAACGTTGGACATAACACCATTTTGGAGTTTTTGTCCAAAAAAGGCTATACCGTTGAGAACAACCCGAATGCCAAACTCACTGGTGAGCAGTACGCAATGCTCTCTAAAGAATATGCCTCATCGGCTTCTGAAAAACTTGAGGCGTCTGGTTTAACCATAGGAACCAAGCACGTTGAAAACATAACTTCAGAGCGCGAAAAAGAAGTATCTAAAAAACGAAATGACGAAGAAGAAAGCATCCTGATAAAAAATCTTGGTTCTAAAGACCTTAAAGGAAAAGAAGAGGTAAAAGCCGACAAAGTTGAACGGGAAAAACCGAAGCTTGAAGGCATAAAAGTTGTTGGAAAGATTGAACTTGAAAAGAAAGCAGTGGTGAAATCAGAGGAAATACTATCGCCTCCGGTTCCCGATCCGGTTCCTGTTGTTGCTGCTCCCGAAGTCGTTGCTCCGCCGCCACCAGCAAAAGTATCTGCGCCCATTCCAGAAATTATAGCCGAGAAGCAACCTGAACCTCAGGAAGTAATCAAAGCCAAGGCCGATAAACTAAAAGGATTGAAGGTTGTCGATAAGATAGAATTGCCAGTCGAAAAAGAAAAGAAAAAAGATACACCGCCTGTTGCCTCATCAGACCTATCCAAGGAAGACAGAAAAGCGAAACGTCCGCGAAAAAGGATTGCCCCTGACCAGCCACAGCAACAACCCGCGCGGGGCGGTGTGCGTCCCCAGCAACAGGCCCCTCAAAGAGGAAGGCCAGCAGCCGGTCCCAGAGTACAGAAAGAGGAACCTACTGAAAAAGAAATTCAGGATCAGATCAAAGCAACCCTCGCCAAACTCAGTGGAGGAGGAAAAAAAACCAGTGGGTCGAAATACCGAAGGGAGAAACGCCAGGCTTTCTCCGATGCTCACGAGCAACAATTAATTCAGGATGAGAAGTCATCCAAAATATTAAAGGTAGCCGAATTTATTTCCGCTAATGATATGGCTTCAATGATGGATGTGTCAGTGAATGAAGTCATCTCAGCTTGTCTAGGCCTTGGCATGTTTGTCTCCATCAATCAACGATTGGATGCCGAAGCGATAACCGTCATAGCCGATGAATTCGGTTTTGATGTGCAATTCACTTCCGCGGAAGACGATTTAACCGTTCAGGAATCAGAAGATACGGAAGAAGAACTGCAACCCCGTGCCCCAATAGTAACCATCATGGGTCACGTGGATCATGGTAAAACTTCTCTTTTGGATTATATCCGCAATACGAAAGTTACCGCTTCTGAGGCGGGAGGAATCACCCAGCATATCGGGGCATACGATGTCACGACAAAAAGCGGTAACAAAATTGCTTTTCTGGATACCCCTGGTCACGAAGCTTTTACTGCCATGCGTGCTCGCGGTGCGAAACTAACGGATATTGCCATCATCGTTGTGGCCGCAGATGATGACGTGATGCCGCAAACCAAGGAGGCGATTAATCACGCTTTGGTTGCCGGTGTTCCCATCGTAATAGCCATTAATAAAGTTGATAAGGCCACCGCTAACACTGACAAGGTTCGTGAATCACTTTCCAAAATTAATATTCTGGTTGAAGAATGGGGTGGTAAATATCAGTCTCAGGAAATCTCCGCCAAAACAGGAAAAGGTATTGATGATCTCCTTGAAAAAGTTTTGCTCGAGGCCGAGTTGCTGAACCTAAAGGCGAATCCAAATAAGCCGGCTTCCGGGTCAGTCATCGAAGCTACATTGGATAAAGGTCGTGGTTATATCACCACTGTCATGATTCAAAACGGAACGTTGAGGGCAGGAGATATTTTACTGGCTGGTCCGAATTATGGTCGCGTAAAGGCGATGTTCGATGATACTGGTAAAAAGGTTACCGTAGCAGGACCCGCAACGCCTGTAGTAATTCTTGGTTTAGACGGGGCGCCCCAAGCGGGAGAAAAAATTAATGTGATGGAGACCGACCGTGAGGCACGCGAATTAGCGACCAAACGGAATCAGTTGTTGCGTGAACAAAATATGCGCACGAAGAAGCACATTACACTGGATGAAATCGGAAGGCGACTGGCCATTGGAAACTTTAAACAACTGAATGTTATTGTTAAAGGTGATGTGGATGGATCTGTAGAAGCGTTGTCGGATTCTCTGTTGAAACTGTCAACCCCTGAAGTTCAGGTAACCATCATACATAGAGGTGTTGGACAGATTTCAGAATCCGACGTTTTATTGGCTTCAGCGTCCGATGCTATCATCGTGGGATTTCAGGTAAGGCCTTCTCTTGCTGCTAAAAGAATTGCGGAAAACGAAGAGATTGAAATTCGCCTTTATTCCATTATCTACGATGCGATCAATGAAGTGAAGGATGCTATGGAAGGTATGCTCGCTCCTCAGGTTGAGGAAATCATTGTGGGCAACGCGGAAGTACGCGAAGTGTTTAGAATTTCGAAAGTAGGCACCATTCTGGGATGTATGGTTACGGACGGGGTAATCAAACGCTCCAATCCAATCAGGCTTATTCGTGATGGTATCGTGGTGTATGCCGGCAAGCTTTCTTCATTAAAGCGCTTTAAGGATGACGCGAGTGAGGTACGTTCCGGATTTGATTGCGGTATTGGTATCGATGGGTTTAATGATATGAAGGAAGGTGATGTGATAGAAAGTTATGAAAACCGCGAGGTGAAGCGCACACTTTAGGGGGGTTATAAGGATATAAGGGAATAGGGAAATAAGGTATAAAGGTATAAAGGTATAAAGGTATAAAGGTATAAAGGTATAAGTTGCTTCAGGGGCCTTAAGGTTAAGGACAAAAGGCAATTGGCCAATCACGGTCATTGGGAAAATGCACCCAGGAACTCAACACTCATGAAACTTCTTTTTGTGGTTCTGTTATTCAGCGTAAGCGCTGCTTCATCTCAGGACTTGTCTATGTTCCTGAAAAAAGAATACACTTCTGCAGCAGGAAAAAAATTGTCTTATAGGATATTGTTTCCAAAAGAATATGATAAAGCAAAAACATATCCTTTGATTCTTGTTTTGCATGGCGCAGGAGAACGTGGAAACGACAATGAAAAACAGCTTACTCACGGAAGCTCCTTGTTTCTGGATTCCGTGGTAAGGGAAAAGTACCCTGCCATTGTGGTTTTTCCTCAGTGTCCTGAGAATGAATATTGGGCGTCTGTTAAGATTGACAGAAAGAAATCACCCATGGTACTCGATTTTGATTACACACGGCCCATAAGCGCACCGTTGTCCGCTGTCATGGGATTGATGGACGAATTGATCCGCAATGAGTCTGTGGATTCCGGCAGGATTTATATTACGGGCCTTTCGATGGGGGGTATGGGAACTTTTGAAGCGGTACATCGCTATCCTCAGATGTTTGCCTGCGCTATGCCGATCTGTGGAGGTGGAGATACGCAGCGCTATAGAAAATCAAAGACCCCTTTTTGGGTTTTCCATGGAAGCATAGATGCTGTCGTAGATGTCAAGTATTCCCATGCCATGGTGGCCAAACTCAAAAAATCAAAAATGAAAGTTAACTATTCGGAATATCCCGGGGTGAATCACAACAGCTGGGATAATGCTTTCGCGGAACCTGCGTTTCTTCCATGGATGTTTTCACATCGCTTAAAACAACTCACTGTCACTAAATAAAAAAAGTCCCGCCTTCGCGGGACCCTCTCTAATTGCAAGCAGAGAGTAAAGATTTTTATTCTTAAACAGTTTTAGAATTCAACTTTGGGCGCATTCTCAGAACCTGCGGCAGCCTGAAAGCCATTGCGGGGAGTGAAATCCTCGCCTCCGCCAAACATACCTAACGCTAATCTTTTAAAATATCCCCTGACATAAACGTTATAACCTCTCACCGCGTCATTATAACGCTGACGCGCGATATTAATTCTGTTTTCCGTTCCTTCAAGTTGTGCCTGAAGATCCTTAAAATTTTCAGTAGCGCGGATCTGAGGATAAGCCTCAAAGGCAAGGTTAATAGCTGTATTAATTTTCCGTCCCGCCAATTCCAAATCCTCCGGTGTTTTTGCTCCTACAATTCCGGCACGGGCCTGTGTAACCTGTACCAGGATATCTCTTTCATTTTCGGCTGCGCCTTTCACGGTAGCCACCAGGTTGGGTACCAGGTCAGCCCGTCGCTGATAGGCAGCCTGAACATCAGCAAATTCGGCATTCACCGTTTCCTGAGTACTTACAGCACCGTCATAAACGCCGGTTCCCCACATGAAAAAGCCGAAAACAAATACGACAATAACACCGACGATGACTAATGTTATTAAAAGACCTTTGCTCATATTAAATGGTTAAAATTTAGGGACGCAAGTTAGCGAAAATGATGCAAATGCAAATCGGTTTCAAGTTGCTGGTTTCAAGGCATCTCGGCAACTTGTAACCAGTAACCCTGTTTCCTCCCTGCAACCAGCATCTTGCAACCTGTAATTGTTAGCCTGCAACCGTTATTGCTGCGCCAGGCCCTCGGTCATTTTTTCTGCGCTATCGGCCATGCGCAATTGTTCAATGAATGAATCGATCTCGCCATTCATAATAGCAGGTAAGTTATGCTGCGTATAGCCAATTCTGTGGTCGGTCACGCGGCTTTGCGGGTAATTGTAGGTTCTAATCTTTTCAGAGCGGTCCCCGGTGCGCACAATAGACTTTCGAGCAGCGCCTATTTCAGATTGCTGCTTTGAAAGTTCCATTTCGTACAGTTTAGTCTTCAACATCTGCAGCGCCCTTTCCCGGTTGCCGTGTTGGGATCTCTCCACCTGACATGTAATGACGATTCCTGAGGGTTTGTGCGTCATTTGCACTTTTGTTTCCACTTTATTAACGTTCTGGCCACCTGCTCCACTTGATCTCGCCGTCTGAACTTCAAGGTCTGCCGGGTTGATTTCAATAGCGACATCCTCCACTTCCGGAAGCACCACCACAGAAGCTGCAGAGGTATGAACCCGGCCCATTTGTTCGGTCTCCGGAACACGTTGCACCCGATGAACGCCGGATTCAAACTTCAAAAGGCCATAAGCACCGTCCCCTGTTACGCTGCTGATAACCTCTTTATACCCTCCGGCTGTGCCTTCGGTTACGTCCATAACGGCCATTTTTAGCCCCTTCCGGTCACAAAAACGCTGGTACATCCGCCAAAGATCCCCCGCAAAAATGGCGGCTTCATCACCACCGGTTCCTGCCCTGATCTCCAGTAAAACATTCTTATCATCATTGGGATCTTTGGGAATCAAGAGGTCTTTCAGGGCAACATCAAGATCTTCGATCTTTGTTTGCAGTTCATCAATCTCCATTTTTGCAAATTCCCGCATTTCCTCCTCCTTCTCCTTATCAAGGACCTCCTTGGCCTGCTGTAAGTGCCTCCGCGCCTCTGATAAGGCGTTGTACTTGATGACAATCTTCTCGAGATCGCGGTACTCCTTGCTTAATTGAGAAAACTTTTTCATATCCCGAACCGTTTCGGGTTGCGCCAGCAGCTGCCCTACCTCTTCGAACCTAAGCTTTATATCCTCTAATTTTTCAGTCATAATCCAGTAATCTGCAAAGGTAATAATTCGACCCCACCCTTTGGGAAATGAATCCATAAATTAGTGAGTTGTAAGACTCCGCCTCTAGGATGTCTGTTACCCCACAAATCCAATAACACATAGAAATCACAGAGAAGGCACGGAGGGTCACAAAGAATTGCCTTTGTGTAACTTTGTGCTTCTT
>JAYSOP010000239.1:0-5217 GCA_043722905.1 Chryseolinea sp. | reverse complement strand
ACCAGGAGCCTGTAAGAATAGTTTTCCAGATCAATGACTTCCATTCCATTGAATGATTGAAACGATTGCGCTTTAACTTCGGAATTGCTTCCTGATGACTCCCAACTGATGATTTCCTCATTATTTCCTGGAAGGCTTTTGCGCATCAGTTTAACTTTCAGGTTGCGAGAGTCGTTGTCCATATAGTACACCGTTAACTCCTTCATGACAGAGGCATGTGGCAGGTTGAGGGAAGCCATGATCTGTTCACCTTCAATGTTCTGCCCCACTGTAACAAATGTGTTTTCGGCTTCAAAAACTACCAGGTGTGCGTGCTTTAAGCTATTGCTGGGTTTTAATCCGCGAAAACTCAGTGGATCAATACTGAGAAATTTAGTTTGTATTATATTATCGGAGTGAGACCTTACCCATGCACCATCACTCCAGAAGAAATAAGATTTGAGGTCAGTATCAAAGACGATAAGTCCGTTCTCCGATGGTGAAGAGGGTTTAAGAGAAGTTCGCTGGGCGGAAGAAAGTTGAGGAAGGATTACTCCCTGGTCGGCTTCCGGTGGATTCAGAATAAGAAGTGCATTTTCTTTCGTTGTCATTTTTCCAATGACAACTGACTTCTTTTCTTTCGGCTGGGCAAAAGCGCTCGTACAAAATAGTGCAGAGATACAAATCAGTAAAGTCGTTCTCATTCAGGTTGGATTTAGATCCATTTAGGTATTGGCCCATTTTATCAGTCGCGGATAGCATGGACCGGCAGTAGATAAAACCTTTGTGCCCAATGGCCGCTTCGGTTGTTAATCAGGAGATTTTGTCGTTATTTTCACTGATATGGCGTTTAACTGCCGCTTCATTTAATTAAATTAATAATAATTGGGGACGTTTCTACACAAAAACCTGACTTTATGAGATACTTTACTACAGTTTTGCTATGTGCTTGTATTTCAATTGTTTATGGACAGAAATCGATCGATGAAAAGTTGAAAAAATTAGGGATCGAGTTGATCGTTCCCACGAAACCCATCGCCAATTATGCAAAGGCCGTCCGTACCGGTAATCTCATATATCTATCCGGCCATGGACCCACCAAAGCAGATGGTACGGACTTCACCGGAAAAGTTGGCCAGGATCTTACGCTTGAAGAGGGGGTTGAAGCTGCCAGACGGACCGCCATTTCGTTGCTCTCCACCTTGAAAGTGGAACTTAATGGAGACCTCAGCCGTGTAAAAAAAGTGGTGAAAATCAATGGATGGGTGAACTGCCCGGCCGACTTTAAAGATCAGCCAAAAGTAATGAACGGATGTTCCGATTTGTTGGTGGCTGTGTTCGGCGAAAAAGGAAAGCATGCCAGAACTTCATTAGGCACAAACGCCTTGCCTTCCAATATTGCCATCGAGATAGAGATGATTGTCGAAGTGGAGTAGCCTAATCCAAATTTCACAAAGGACACGCCTTCTAAAAATCCGAAACAGGTCTTTGTCAATTGCAAAATTGCCAATTGTCAACTAACATTCCCCATCCACTCAAAAACCGTGTAATGATCTCCATTCATGCCCAGGGATTGATACACTTTTTGCGCGCGGGAATTTGACTTATCTACATAAAGCCGTAAACCGATAATGGTCGGGTCTTGGGATATTGTTTTAATGATATGGTCGTACATATGTTTGAACACCCCTTGCTGGCGATGGCTTTCTAATACGTAGACTGATTGTAACCACCATACCATCCCATTTCGCCAATCACTCCATTCATAAGTAATCAGGTAGCAACCGATAATTTTTGACGCTATCACCGCGACATAGTAAGTGCCTTTGCCGGGGTCATCAAATAAGGCCTTGATTCCTGCTGAAGCAACTTCTCTATTTAATTCAATGCTTTCCGTTTCAGCTGCAAGGCGGAGTTGAAAGTCAGCGAGGAGTTTAATGTCTTCTGGTTTTGAAGGGCGGATGCTAACCATAATTAAAGCTTGAGTTTGTTGCTGGAGTGAATAGTGATGCATGTCATCGCCGCTCAAGGCACGCGCATAAGATTTCACAGGGCCTGCTGAATATCGTCAAGTAAATCAGTAACCTCCTCAATACCCACGGATAATCTTACCAGTTTATCGGTAACACCAATGGCCTGGCGGTCGGCTTCATCCATCTTAGCATGCGATGTTTTCGCTGGAGAAGTTATGGTAGATTCAACGCCCCCTAAACTGATCGCTCGTTTGATGAGTTGAAGTCTGCCCATAAATTTGTGCGCATCCGCGTTCACTTCAAAAGATAACATTCCCCCAAATCCTCCTGGCATTTGTGCTTTCGCGATTTCATGACCCGGATGATCCGGTAGCCCCGGAAAATATACATGGCCAATGCGCGAATCTTTTTTCAGGAATTCAGCGATCGTCTGAGCACTCATGTTTTGTTGGCGTACCCTAAGCACCAGTGTCTTCAGGCTTCTTTCCACGAGCCAGCAGGTGTTGGCATCAAGTGATCCGCCAAAATGGATCGCGCTTTCGCGGATTCGCGCACCCAGCTTTTTTGAAGTGAGTACCGCGCCACAACAAATATCACTGTGGCCCCCGATATATTTCGTTCCACTATGCGTTACAATGTCAATTCCCAACTCAAACGGATTTTGATTGACGGGAGAGGCAAAAGTGTTGTCGATGATGGTAATCAACCCGTGTTTTCTGGCTATGGCAGCCACCGCTCTGATGTCAGTAATCTTTAAGGTTGGATTGGAAGGGGTTTCGATATAAAGTATTCTCGTTTCAGGTCTGATGGCTTTTTCAAAATTTTCCGGACCATTGCCATCTACCAACGAAAACTCCATTCCATATCTTGGAAGTTCAGTAACAATTGCGTTGTATGTTCCTCCGTAAAGATCATTCTGAAGGATGGCATGGTCTCCTGTTTTCATCATGGCAAAGACAGACGTGAGGATTGCCGCCATCCCTGAGCTGAAGATTAAACCTTCCTCCGCATTCTCGAGGGCCGCGAGTTTTTCCGCCACCGCTTTTTGGTTAGGGGTATTGAAGTAACGCGGGTACAAAGTTGAATCCACGTTTTCGTAATCATATGCGGAGGATGGAAATATCGGGGTAACCGTTCCTTTATGACGCTCGTCTCCATAGGAGCCGGCATGAACGCTTTGTGTTAACTTGGATGTTTTTTTGAAACCTTTCATGGCGAAATTAAAGGCCTAAATATAGAGGTAATATGGGCTTTCGAATGACAATAAATAAAAAGATTCGGGCAGATCCCTGAAATTTGGCTCTGAACAAAGGCGCAACATTACCAGTCAATAAATTCTAACCAAACCGCGAAACTCTTTGGAATATTACTTCAGTGTTATTAAACAGTGAATACGGACCGCTCTGCTAAACAACGGCACGCGTTTTTACGTTATTTGAATTGTCATCAACCACTACACTTATGACAAACACAAATCAGAAACAGGAAATCCTGAAAACGCTGAGCAGCCTGGATTCTATTCAGGCTGGAAAAGTTTTGGATTTTATGAAAGGCCTTGAGAAGAGTAACTCCAGTGACCGGCATTACGAGACCATCAAACGCCAGGCGATGAAAGAAATCAGCCAGGCGCTAAAGGGTCGGCAAATGCATTCCAGTTTTTAATCGAGCCACAAGCTCTCAAGGATTTGGAAACGCAAGGTTGACACTCGCTTTGCACGCTGGGGCTTCGGTCGCCAGGAGCCCTTCTCATCAAAACATTTTTCAATTCATGGAATGGAGTCGATCCTGCTGATGGCAATATGCATCAGGAATCAGACCTTCGTAGTTCCATCGGGAATAGGAAGCCGGAAACAACACAATACTTCAATACTACTTTAATTGTATTTCACATAATGCTCCCACTTCTCGATGGTATTTTTAAAGTCATCGGGCAAGTCTGAGTCAAAACGCATTTTTTCGTTTGTTTCGGGGTGGGTAAACCCCAGCGTCTTGGCATGGAGGGCCTGCCTCGGTATCAGTTTAAAGCAGTTTTCAACAAATTGTTTGTATTTGGAAAATACGGTTCCTTTGAGAACCAGGTCACCGCCATACATCGCGTCATTGAATAACGTATGGCCTATGTGTTTCATGTGCGCTCTGATCTGGTGTGTTCGCCCGGTTTCTAACCGGCATTCAACGAGGGAAACGTACCTTAGATCCTGCAAAAGTTTAAAGTGTGTAATGGCAGTTCTTCCAAAATCTCCTTCCGGAAAGGCTACCGTCATCCGTCTGTCTTTGAGACTTCGCCCTACGTGAACGTTAATGGTGCCCTGAGGTGGGTCTGGTACACCCCAAACGATCGCCCAGTAAGTACGTTCAATTGTGTGGTCGAAAAATTGTTTCGCCAGGCGGGTGAGCGCCCGCTCAGTTTTAGCGATAACGAGTAATCCTGAAGTGTCTTTATCTATCCGGTGCACGAGGCCCGGCCTTCCTTCATTACCCTGCATTTGTGGTAACTGCTGAAAATGATAAGCTAGCGCGTTGACAAGGGTTCCATCCCAATTCTGGTAGGCGGGATGTACCACCATTCCCGCTGGTTTATTGATGATCAGCAAGTGGTCGTCTTCAAAGACAATGTTCAGGGGTATGTTTTCAGGAACAACGTCCTTTACCCTGGGCGGCTCAGGAAGGGAAACTGTAACAACATCGTTAGGATGTACTTTGTAATTAGGTTTAACGGGCAATTCATTCACCTTCACAAATTCATTATGGATCCCGTCCTGGATCTTTGTCCGGGTGGCATTCGGCAAACGCGCCATTAAAAATTTATCGATCCGAAGCAGGGCCTGGCCACCATCTACCACAATTCGGTGGTGTTCAAACAGGGCATCTTCCTGGTCATCGATAAGTAGTTCCTTTTCATCCATTCAGCAAAGCTAATCAAGGCCAGCCAACTTTTTGTATGAGAAGCGTCTGAGCCTTGATCGAATGTGTCAACCATTGCCTCATATCTTCGATGTTTTAGAATAATGAGAATGACCTTTTGAAGACTTAAGCTCGCTGGCGCGCGTTTTATAAGTTTCTTCGTCTATGTGGGGAACCAACAACTAACTTTTACAGGGCTCCTCCGCTAAAAGTGTTTTATTTGCCCGCGGGTTTATTTTGATTTTATGCGATCTGTAATATTTATTTTGTTGTTTTTAGGATCCTTTTCCTGTATTGAAAAAAAAACCTTGCATTCCGATTCGGACCTGTTTCTCGCGCCGAAGTCTGTGGCAGAACTGAC
>JAYSOP010000238.1:0-2510 GCA_043722905.1 Chryseolinea sp. | reverse complement strand
TCCTCCGACACCAAAGTATAGGTAACAGATGCGCCATTCTTTTTATTTTTAATAGTCACTTTCGAAAGGATGGAAACCTTTGATGTATCTATATTGGTTTCATCCAGTAAACGCGCGTTGCTAACCAGGTCTTCGAGCTGCGCTATTTTAGCCTCGAGGTGCCCCTGCGCATCTTTTGCAGCATCATATTCGGCGTTCTCGCTGAGGTCGCCTTTGTCACGTGCATCCGCAATTTGTCGGGCGATATCGGCCCGGCCTTTGGATTTAAGTCCGCTCAATTCAGCTTTTATCTTTTCCAGACCGTCTTTGGTGTAGTATGAAAATTTGCTCATACGAATTCTTCATTAATCATCTTCATTTTAGTTCGTGCACAACAAGATTTTCTCGTGGAACGCAAAAAAAGAAACAACGGCCTCATGGGAGAGACCGTTGCTGTATGACAAAGATAATACTTTATCCGCCGATATCAAAAATCAGATCCCTACCAGCGTTGGTAAACTGACCATTATCTGTTGCAGGATCTCGTCGTCGAATTTTGCCAGATACAATGTTTTAACCTTGGAAAGCTGCTCGACGGTCAAACCTTTGGCGCCTCTCAGATCAGCCTTGTAAAGGCTGGCGTTTTCAAAATCAGCGTTCATGACATAACAATTCTGCAGATTGGCTTCCATTAAAAAAGCATTACTGAAATTCGCCTTTATCAGAAAAGCGTTTTCAAACTGGGTCTTGATTAAAAAGGCGTCTTTAAAATTGGCACCGCTGGCATACGCGCTTCTCAGGTTGGCCTGGTTCAGGTTTGAATTTTCAAAGTTCGTTTGATTCAAGCGGGCGTTCTCCAGGTTGGCTTCAATAAGCGATGATTGGGAAATGTTGGATGAATTAAGATTAGAACCCGTGAGATTGGCATAGTTCAGATTGGTTCGCGGCAAATGACAGTTCACCAGGTTTATATCGTGAATTTTATGGCGGTTCAAGCGCTTAATATTTCCTACAGTACGAAAGGCAGCCTCTTCCGACTCCCATAACCGGAAGTCATCTATCTCATCTTTGTAGGTCCTTATCCTTTGCCGTACTTCCCCGTTCTGATTCAGCCAGAAGATGAGTATACCAATCACGGCAATGTCGAATATCATACCATGTGCCTCCGCCAGAACCTGCTCAATAAAGGAATCAAAATCACTCAAATAGTAGGGTAGGCTGAGACCGACAACGAGGATGGCAACAAAAACCAGCACGATGGTAGAAGTCAGAAGGGGTTTTTCAATTACCGAATTATAAAACTCAGTCCAGCGTTTCATTTTCTTTCATAACAATTTACCAGGGGTAGGGCAATTTCCATCACAAAAGAAAAGCCTGTGCAAAAAAATCGGGCTCCCACTTTTATCCCTATACCTGAAGGCAGGGGGTGGGTAACTTCTTCTTGGATTTAAATAAATTATTAACATTTGAAAATGATAACCACTCATTATGACAAGTTGAGTGTTTTGATCTTCTCCACCAAAGCTACGTTAATTTTGATGTGCGATTCAAATGTCCAGCCTGCAATATGGGGGCTAAATATTACATTACCAGTTTGAACAAGGTTTCTGAACGCTTCCTTTTGGGCCGGATTTAATGTCTCAAGTTGTTCATTTTCCAAAACATCAAGTGCGGCGCCTCTTACTTTATTCGTAAGGATTGCCTGGGCGAGGTCAGCTAAGGGAATAATCTCGCCCCGCGCTGTGTTGAGTACAATCAGTTTTTTATGGAATCGGTTAAGGTAGTGGGTATTGACCATAGCCCTTGTTTCTTCCGTTAACGGTACGTGCAGGCTCAAAACATCAGTTTGCTCAAATACTTCCGTCATGTCAGCTTCGCGCCAGAATTGATTCGTGAACCCATGTTTGTATTTATCATAGACTAAAATCTTACATCCAAATCCTTGTAGTCTTTTGGCGAACGCCCCACCCATATTTCCAAATCCAATGATGCTGACAGTCTTGCCCATGATCTCTTCCCCACGATTACTTTCGCGTTGCCATTCTCCCCGGATAACTTCCTGATGGGCGCGGGGTATGTTTCGCATAAGGCTTAATAAAACGCCTACAGTAAATTCGCCAACGGCATCCCGGTTTCCCTCTGCCGCGTGAATCACGCGGATATTTTTTTTGGCGAGGTAATCCTGGTCGAGATTGTCCAACCCCGCCCCTGCCCGCCCGATAAACTGAAGCGTTGGACGGTCGCCTAATAAAGAGTAGTCGACTTTAGTTTTGCTGCGGATAATCATTCCCTGATATCCGGTATGGGTTTGCATAATTTCGGCGCGTGTAATGGTAGGGTTGTAATCCACTTCCCAGCCCTCGGCGGCCATCAAAGCGAAGAGGCTTTCGTGCATCGGATCAACCACCAGGCATTTTTTTAACATGTTTAGAGCAACAGGTGAATGGTTAAAAAATAAATGGTCAGGCCCAGCAAATCATTGATGGTGGTGATGAAAGGCCCTGCGGCCAGGGCAGGATTGTGGCCATACC
>JAYSOP010000237.1:0-4419 GCA_043722905.1 Chryseolinea sp. | reverse complement strand
TCTGTTATGAAAAAAGTTATTGTGTCATTTATTATCGTGGTGTCACTCCTTTCGGTCGGGAGTTATTATTTCTATCAAATCTGCTTCACGGACTTTATCGCACAGGCTTTTGTTTCAGATTCATTACCGGGCTTCGTGCCAAAGCGCATTCAGACCCGAATGCGGGCGATCAGCCTCCCGCTCAATAAAGGTACAGAAGCGCTCATACAAAAAATGCATGCTTCGGATATCTCTATAGATGATATACTGAGCGTGGTCGATAACACCACCGAAGAACAAGCCTACGAATTATTGGATGAACTCAACAGCACAAAACTAAACAATGCCGATGATGTTTTCGATGTGGCAAAAAAACATATCGATGCCGATTTTAGCCTCGAAATTTTCCGCAAACCTTTTCAAGAACATTTTAAAATAACGCAGGTGAGAAAGGCCCTCTATTTTGCGAACCAAAACCGCAAAACCCACGATGTTGATTTTCTTACAGCGAAGACAATCATTAAAAAGATCCTGCTGGAAAAAGAAAAAGAGTATACGAAAAGGCGAATAGTCAAGGGTGAGTAGTCAGTGGTCAGTGGTCAGTGGTAGTTTTCCCTTGGGGAAACTACCACTGTCAAAATAGATTTTGTGGTTGTGAATTACAGTTTCAGGTCTTTAGTATCAACGCGATTGAGAACGCAACCTCCAAACTTCTTGCCCAGCGATTTAAAATACTGAATCGATTCACGATCAAATTGCCTGATGGATGATTCAGCAGAAAATACGGCAATAACTTTATCAGCATACTTTACCAGTTCCTTTGTATCGGAGTAATCGTTTAACGACGCCCCTTCCATGAGCACATAATCAAAACTATCTGACAACATCGAAACAAGATTCGTGAAGTCACGCCCGGATAATATTTCAGCAGGCGATTCATTTCCCCCACCAGAATTTCCAACGATATAAATATTTTTATACTTGGTAGGATTGATGAGTTCGTAAGAATTCTCATGGGCAAATTCCTGTTCTTCTTTTTTCTCACCCTGCGCACTAACCAGGAGTTTATTCTTCTTGCTGTCTAAGACCTTGAGGTCGCTCTGCCCGCGTCCCAGTATTTGTGACAGGGAATTATTCTTGAAATTGGTGTCTACAATCAAGACACGCTTATCCAAAAGACTTAATACATAGGAAAGAGAAAACATGACAAAGGTTTTGCCGTCGCGTTTGTTAGGGCTTGTAAACAAGATAACTTTCCCATTCAGAGACTCGATTTCGTGGCGAAATTTCCTCAATAGTGACTTAAACATCTCTGTTTCGTCGTTACCATTCTGTTGATTGAAATAGGTGCGGATATTAAAATTCCGGCTGTCAATTCTGTTGAGGATCCCTGCTATGGGCAGATTAACCATGCGTTTAAACTTCTCTGGGGTGCGTATCGCGCCGTCCATAAGTTCTAATCCAACGACAGCCAGGAGAGATAGAAATAAGCTCGTAAACGCTGCCAAACCCACTATTATGAACCGCGTGCTGGGTTCCGGATTTACCGGAGGAGTCGCCATAAGCACCTGACGCAGATCATTTGAAGTAAGCTGGCGATTTTTGGCTTCATTGTACTTTTCCAGCGCCATCGTATATTCCTGATTAGCCAGATCCACTTCTTTCTGGATGGCCGACAATTGAGCTTCCTTATTCGCGTATCCGGAGAAGCTGTAGTTTATGGCTCGCATTTTCGATTGGGTCATGCCCAGATCAGTTTTCTGAACATCTAATTCTATTTCAGCTTCTCTTAATTTGATTTGTAAATCGGAGGCCGTGTACCCGGGCGTTACTGACGCCCCTTGTCTATAGGAATTGTCCTGAGCTATACGAAGCTCTTCACGCAGAAAATTCAATGAATCCAACTGCGATCTATTGGTTGATCCGCCGGTAATGTAACGCTCATTCAAATTGTTAATTTGCGTGCGTAACTCGAGGATCCTTTGATTGCTATTGGAAGTAACGGGAGCATTCAGTTTTCTTATATCATCTCTTAAACTGCGGATGTTGAGCTCCAGCCGATGGATGTTGCTGCGAATAGACGCAGCCTGAGTTTCCAGTACGGATAACTGGCCCATTTTCATTCCGCTTTCACCTTCAATATTGAACACATTATTATTGGCTTTGAACATTTTCTGGATTTCAAGTTTCTTATCCAGTTCTCCTCTCTTCGCATCTGATAATTGTTTCAGGAAATCTACTGACTCATTGGAGCGTTCTGATTTTCGCGATTGATTGTAACGGATGAATTCCTCACAGAAGGCATTGGCCGCCAGAGCAGCAAGACCTGGTTTGTCGGCAGCCATGTATACCTCGATATAATCCGTATTCGGCATTCTGTCAATACTCAGGTTATCCTTGACGTCATTATAAGCGTAGCCATAGGCAGAGAAAAATTTCGACACCAATAGATACTCGGGATCAGCTGAAGAAAGTGGAGAAAAAGTTCTCAATTTTGTGATCAGCGCATTACGCACGTTTTCAATTTCCTGGGGAGTGGTGGTGAATTGTTCCGGATCGGGTCTGTGAAAAGGAACTTGTTTTGGGTCGAGGTCATGAAGCAATAACCTGTATGAAGTAAGGTTCACGGCAAGCCCTGAATTCATTGAACTCATAAGGTTGCTGAATTTAATATCCGCTTCCCGGCTGTTGAACTTCTCCTCCGTTAGCTGAACCTGATCCTGGATGGTAAATCCTGTGGCGAGCTGCGCTCTTGATACGTACGTATCCGTAGCGTCGAGTGTGAATAGAAATGCGGCAAAGGCTGCAATGAGTGGAACGGACACAAGAATCCACAACTTCCTCCACAATACTTTTCCTAAAAATAATAGATCCATTGGTAATTAACTTTCTATGTTTAAGCCTCAAAATTCTTTCTCTGACCACCGTTTTAAGCTACTTGGGCTTAATGACGAATTGACCGCAGCGTTTATAAAACGCAAATTCCTCTCCTAACACCTAAAATTGCGAGCCAACACCCTCTGCGGATGCCTCCATTAATATGGCTGGAAAATGATTGGTGGTGTCGGGAAAAGGCATAGCGGTGCACGGTTACTACCCCTATAATAAAAGAGTGCCAATGGCTGGTTGAAGTTCACGTGGGAACGAGATTTTATACACGGTTCACCCGTAACCTATATTCTTTAAACAAGTCCTTAATTACTCGTATTCAGTGAAAGTTTTAGGAATCTCAGCTTTCTATCATGATTCAGCGGCAGCTATTATTGAAGACGGAGAGATCATTGCCGCAGCTCAGGAAGAACGTTTTACCCGTAAGAAACACGACCCCAACTTTCCCGCCAATGCGGTTAAGTTCTGTTTGGAGTACTCAGGTACAACCCTCGACAAGCTTGATGGGATTGCTTTTTATGATAAACCATTACTAAAATTCGAAAGGTTGCTCGAGACCTATTATGCCTTTGTTCCCAAAGGGCTATCCTCTTTTATAACTGCCATTCCTGTCTGGCTGAAAGAGAAAATGTTCCTGAAGCGACTCCTGTATGAAGAGCTGGAAAAAATTGAAAAATTTGACCGGAAGAAAGTAAAACTGCTTTTTCCTGAACATCACCTTTCACATGCGGCAAGTGCGTTCTATCCGTCCCCTTTTGAAGAATCGGCCATCCTAACCATTGATGGCGTCGGAGAATGGGCAACGGCATCCATTTGCCACGGTCAGGGGAAAAATATTAAAATCCTGAAAGAGTTGAAATTCCCACATTCGCTGGGTCTGCTGTATTCTGCATTCACCTATTTCCTGGGATTTAAAGTGAATTCAGGAGAATATAAACTGATGGGACTGGCTCCGTATGGTGTTCCAGGAAGCGATGAAGTCAAAAAATTCAAAGACATCATCTACTCCACTTTAGTAGATCTAAAGGGGGATGGATCAGTTTGGCTCAATCAGGAATATTTTAACTACGCAACAGGCCTTACGATGGTCCATGAAAAAAAGTGGGCTAAAATGTTTGGGTTTAAGGCGCGCAAGCCTGAAGATGAATTGCAAGCGCACCATTGCAATCTGGGTTTAGCCATACAGGAATTCACAGAGGAAGCCGTGCTTAAGATGGCTTCCGAGGCAAAACGACTGACCGGTTCTGATCATTTATGTATGGCAGGCGGTGTAGCGTTGAATTGTGTGGCCAATGGTAAAATTTACAATGCTAAAATCTTCAAAAAGATCTTTATTCAGCCAGCTGCGGGAGACGCAGGGGGGGCATTAGGCGCGGCCGAGGCGGCGTATCATATCTATTTTAACCAGGAGCGGATAACGCCTACCACACTCGATGGAATGAAGGGTTCCTATTTGGGACCTGAGTATTTTGATAACGACGTCCAGCGTGTTGCCAAAAAATATGGGGCAAATTACCAGCAGTTTAGCGACTCAAATCTGCTCTGTAAGGA
>JAYSOP010000236.1:0-3168 GCA_043722905.1 Chryseolinea sp. | reverse complement strand
ATCATGCTATTTTGGATGATGTCTATTGGCTGGAAGCTAACCTTCGATTAAAAGGCGGTGAGTTCGAGAGGTCAGTATCGCTTTTGCAACAAATTCGTGATGAGTACCCCAATGATATTCTGGCTGATGACGCGTATTTTTTGCAAGGAGAAATTTATGAGAGACATATTCTTGATAAAGAAAAGGCCATGGAAATTTATCGTGAGTTCCTAAACAAATTCCCCGGAAGCGTTTTTGCCGCGGAGGCCAGAAAAAGGTTCAGGGTTTTGCGTGGTGATTTTAATATTACCCCCAATCAGTAATGCACTTGCCTTGAAAGGCCGGTAATATTTACATACATTTACAATACTTGGTTGGGTTGAGATGGCTTTTTTTAATGAAGTCTCTTGCGATGTCACTAAGTGCCACCCGTTACAGACCAAGAAGAACTTGAAAGAAGGTATTTTTAAATCCTTGCTTCACATGCTAAACAAGAAATACCTGATCGTTGCATTTATTTTTTTAATGGGCTGCTCGGGCTTCTTTGAACCGAACGATTATGAAATCTCTGGAATTAAAACGAAAGCAAACTTTGTATTGCCGCTCGCTTTCGGAGGAATTACCATTGAGGATATTATTGGCCGACAGTACAGCATACCCGGGATTGTTGTTGACAACGACACCCAAGTAGCAATTGGAAGCGATCGAAACATTGTACTTGATGATACTGTTGACTTGGATTTGCAGGACATTGAAAACTCTGAGATCATCAGCGGCTTTTTAAAAGTAAGTACAGAAAATGAAATGCCGATAGAAGGACTTATACAACTTTATCTACTGGACTCTAACAATCAAAAAATTGACTCCCTTGTTGCTTTTGATAAAAGAGCCTGGATTAAAAGCAGCACCGTTGATGCTTCGGGAAATCTTTTGACCAAAGGAATTTTCGATGAAAACATTGAGCTTGATAAAACAAAATTAGATAAGCTATTTGACGCGAAAAGGCTCATTATCAAAACGAGGTTGAATACCCCGAAAGACGCAAACGGAAACTATCCGGTTGTAACATTTAAATCTACTTATAAGTTGTTCAATCATTATGGCATTAATGTAGTCCTGAAAATTGAGTACGATCTATGATCAAAATCTTTCCGAACAACTTTATTTTTTTTTCTCTCTTACTCCTGATAAAATTCAGTACTTCGTTTAGTCAGCAGGAAGCTACACTTCATTTTATGAGCAGCCTTCCGCAGGTTTCCTATAACAACCCCGCGTTCTTTCCGCGGTACAAATATTCAGTAGGATTGCCGGGATCATCGGTTGCGGCATCCTATTCAAATAACGGATTCACCTATAATGATTTTGCTGTTAAACAAGGCGACAGCGTGATAGTAGACCTGAATAAATTGCAGAAAGCGTTGGCTAACAACAACTACATTACAACAACTGCGCAGGCCGACATTTTCAGATTCAGCATGAAAGTAAATGCCAGGTTGTACCTCACCTATAACCTTACACAAAAGATTTACAATCGTGAGATGTTGCCGAAATCGTTATTCGGCATTTTTAGCGAGGGCACAGCGACCTTTGTTGGCAACAACGTGACGATCGCCCCGCAAGCAGAAGCCACAGCCTATCTTGAATCCGCCTGGGGGGCCGGTTACAAAATCAACAAGAAGTTAACACTGGGAATGCGGTTTAAACTTTTAAAAGGCGAGGTTAACATAGCCACCCAGAAATCAACGGTTAATCTAGCGGTTGGAAACAACTACGAACTCACGGCTACTGCCGACATCAGCACAAAAACATCGGGGATACACAACCTTGACAGCGCGGATTATAAGGTTGAAGATCATTGGAGGGATTATTTAAAAAATACAGGCTTTGGTTTCGATGTGGGCGCTACATATTGTTTTTTCGACAAACTGACTATAGGCCTGAGTTTGCTCGATATTGGCCAGATAAAATGGAAAAATGATTTATACGGTTACAGCCTGGATCCGGCCACAGCCAATTACGCATTTGAAGGGATTGACCTGCAAGAAATTTTGAATGGCAATGATCAATATCTTCAGGCCCAATCCGATTCGCTGAAGAAAAAATTTAAATTCAAGGAAGGCCGTATTAAATCCTATACCACACCCCTCCCCTCAAAAATTTACCTCAGTGGAAACTATCAGATAAAAAGAAATTTTACAGCAGGTGCTCTTCTTTTTGCTGAAAATTTCAGAGGGCGGTTCTTCGCAGGAGGCACAGCCTCGTTGAATAAAGATTTCGGACGCACGTTTAGCGCCTCGCTAAGTTACACGGTAGCGCCTCGGTCGTTTAACAACCTTGGCCTTGGAATGTCCCTCAACCTTGCTCCAATTCAGCTATACCTGGTTAGTGATCACGCATTGATAACCGACATTAATAACATCAAACTATTTAATATAAGGGTTGGAATGAATATCGTATTTGGGTGGGACAAAAGTGAGGAAAAACAACCCTTCCCTTCCGCGGAAAAGGAGAATTGATTTTAGAGAATATTGTGATAACATGAGAATAGTTGCATTGAATTTTTTGGTGGTTCTTCTGGTGCATGACGGCCTCAGTCAAAACTCATTTCTTCCTCAGAATCTCGGCACTGCAGTAAACAGCCAATACCACGACATCAACCCCGCTCTCTCACCCGACAACCAAACATTGTATTTTGTACGTGTTAACCATCCTGAAAATACTTTTGGTGAGAAAGACAGCGAAGACATCTGGTTTTGTCAGCTACAGGCAGGCGGCACCTGGTCAACTGCGCAGCGAATACCCGCATTGAATATAGGACGATACAATGCAGTACTGTCGGTTTCTAACGATGGGAAAACATTGTTGATAAACGGCATTTTTGATAAGAAAGGAACCATCTGGAAAAAAAGAGGACTATCCCTAAGTACGCAGATCGGTGATTCCTGGAATACCCCTGAACGTATCAAAATCCGAAAATATTCAAAACTCAACCGCGGAATGAAGAGCAGCTCATCACTCAGTTCTGATGGAACTACTTTGATTTTAAGTTTCTCACGAATCTACAACAGCAAACGATCGGATATTTTTGTGTCTCATCAATTTCCAGATTCATCGCTTTGGGGTAAACCAAAAAAAATAAAATCCCTATCTACAAAGTTTAGTGAGGACACTCCCTTTTTATCAGCCGAT
>JAYSOP010000235.1:0-13417 GCA_043722905.1 Chryseolinea sp. | reverse complement strand
GATACCGTGTCCGACTTTTGGCGCAAGCCCGCCAGCGCTGATGGTACTATCCGACCACTGGCGGATGGGAGAGTAAGCCTGCCTGCCGGCGCTCAGGCCTGTGCACGGCAGGCAGGTCGTTGCCTATTTTTTATTCTAAAGCCTCATCCTAACCGATGAGGCTTTTTTATTGCCCATACTCATAGGTGATCGTGCCGGGGATCACCTCTTCCCTCCCGATAGCTATCGCGATTCGAAGCTTTTATTGCCCGGAAAAAGCTGAAAGCTTCAAGTCCGCAGCATGCAATCACCTATTATTTAAAGTCCCCAATTCGAAGACCATAAATCCCCGTCTATCCGTTAAGTGTGATGGTTGACGATGACTGTTGACATTGGACTCGCAGTGTCCTACGTTGGCAGTGCACACCCAACTGCGTATCTTGTCGGAAATCTGTCGCCATACAATTGAAAAAAATTCCATTACTCATTACGGTTGGCATATTGGCCCTGGTGGCTGGCGGATATTTTTTTTATGATAAAGTGATCCTGAAAGCACCCCTCAACCCATGGGATCTTGTGCCTGCAGAAACCATCCTGGTGTATGAAAAGGATGTTTGCAAAAGCTGCATTGAACTGATGCAGCAAAGCACACTTTGGAATCTGGTTGAACGCGCAGCCTATACCACAAAACCGGTTGATTCTCTCAATAGTAAACTAAACGCTATTATCAATCAACGCGAGGGTCTTTTGGTTTCAGCGCATATTACCAGGAAAGATGACTTTGATCTCATTTATTATCTGCCCAATGCAAAAAGCATTTTTCAGCAGATTTCGCGTTTCGAAACTTTAAAAAATTACCGGTATTCGGAAAGAGAATTCAATACCATTAAAATACATGAAGTAAGTTTAAAAAAGCATTCTTTCTCATGGGTCATCATTGAGGATGTTTGGATCGGAAGCTTTACCCCCTTTTTACTCGAGGATGTAATCAGAACATTTCATGGAAAGGCTAATTTTAGAAATGCAAATCCAGAAGTAAAACAACTACCGAGGATTACTGGCGATGGCGGAAATGTGTATATACAATTAAAAAAATTTTCTGATTGGCTTTCGATCTTCATGCCTGCCGATGCAATACCCTACGCGATGGGTAAATCCGCGGTGCTGGATATTAAATCTGTAAACAATAGTCTCGTGCTTAACGGATTCAGCCTTGACAGTGCGGCGTATTCGAAATACTTTTTGTCCATCTTCCGCAATCAATCACCCGTTTCATTCAGTTTAAAAAATTACGTTCCTAACCGAGCCATCACATTTACCAGTTATGGTGTTAACGACGGTGCTGGCTTCCATGATGATCTTCAGCGTTTTGTTTCTGGCTACAGGCCTCATTTGCAGGATACTCTAAACAAGCTTTCATCTATATTAAAATTTGAGTGGAAGGATCTGTTCAGGGAAGTGGCTAACGAGATTGGAGTTTGTCAGGTCGATGGAACAAACAATAAGAGGCTTTCTAAAATATTAATGATTGAAACTAAAACACGTGACATCTGGCTCAGCAGGTTAAATGCAATATCCGATAAGCTCAGTGTTGACACCATTTTTTATGAGCGATTTTCAAATTATATTATTCGTGAAATTCCTCTGCACCGGTTTCCTGAAAAATTATTCTGGCCACTCGTCCAGGGTTTTGACCATACCTATTACTCATCCTTTGGCAATATCATCGTCATGGGTGATAACCTCGAAGAATTAAAACTTGTGCTTGAAGATATTGAAGAAGAAGATATCTGGGGAAAATCAGTTTCAAAAAACCAATTCCTGGAATCTACTTTAATGGAATCCAATGTGAGTTTATTTATTAACACCCCAAAAGTATGGAGTGTATTAATGCCAAGGCTACAGCCTCGCTGGAGGCAATTTGTGAGAGACAATCTTAACCTGTTACAGTCCGTTCAGATGACAGCCTTTCAATTCAGCCATTTGAACAATACTTTTTATACCAATATCACGATCAATCACGCCAAGGAAAAACAGGCGGTGGCATTCACTTCGTCATCCCGAAAAAATGTAGTGCATTTCAATCAGTCAATTCATAGACTCCATGCTTTCAGGAGCCATGTTAGCCGGGCGAATGAAATTCTTATTCAGGATTCTTTAAACGATATTAGTTTGTTATCAATGGAAGGTAAAATAATATGGAAAATTTCCTTAGGCGATCAGATAACAAGTGATATTGATCAGATCGATTTTTTTAATAACGGCAAGCTCCAATACATTTTTGCCACAAGGGATGCCATTCACATAATTGACAGACTTGGAAATTATGTATCACCCTATCCAGTGAATCTTAACGGAAAAAATATCCGGCAGCTTGCTGTTGTTGATTACGATCGCAGTAAAAAATACCGGTTCCTGGTTAGCGAAAGCAACGGCAAATTATGGATGTATGATAAATCCGGCCAGAATCTGGAGGGCTGGTCTCCGTGTGAGGTCGGTGGAGAGCTGCTTGTTCCTCCTGCCCATCATCGCATAAAAGGCAAGGATTACATAATAGCGCTTAGGAAAGATGGATTGGTCAATCTGTATAACCGGCGTGGTGAGATGCTGAAAAATTTTCCTTTAAACCTTCATGGAAGACCACAGGGAGATTATTTTCTTGAGATGGGTTCGGATGTTTCGAATACATTTTTTGTAGTGGTAACACGCGATGGCTATAGAGTGAAGTTTAACCCGGAAGGAAAAATCGAAAACCGTGAGACATTATTGAGGGCTTCGGTGGGGGCGGAATTCAGTCTAATTCCAGAGAAATCAAATAAATCTTACCTCATTTTACAACATGATTCCCAGCAGTTATCCATTTCAGATGAAGCGGGCAAAATGATCATTTCCAATGAATCGATCGGGCAAAAGAATGTAGACATTAAATATTATCATTATGGGACTGGAAAAACCTTTATTTCGCTTACAGACAGGCTTCAGGAACTATCGTATGTGTATGACGGTAATGGTAATCTGTTAACAAGCCCCCCGCTTGAAAGTACTGCAATTGAGCTTAGACTGGCCAATTCCGATCAATCTTACGTTTTTTTCATACATGACAGAACGTTGACGATACAACCGCTTGTCCCATAAATTGGTTACTTTTCGTTTCGTAAAGTATTTACCTACAACAAACCATTTATGAAACGACTCGTTATAATGTGTCTCAGTATTTTTGCTGTTACGACAGGTAGCGCTCAAATTGTTCAGGTCCACCTCGGTGCCACCACCGCGGTGAATGCAACCTTTGTATTGGATAAAGGTTTAGCGGAAGACCCAAGGTATAATTCAACCTACACGTATCAATTTGCACCGATCGGTTTTAATTTCGGTGTGGATCTTGGAAGGAAATTTGGACTCTCTTTGGAGGGGATCAAATCGAAACAAGGGCAGATTTATGAAATGATCGACACTTTTGAAAAAGTTAAGGGTCAGCGAAAAATAGATTTAAGTTATTTGCAACTCCCCATGTTGTTTAGATTTATGAGTGGCGGAAACGGGGGAGCCCGTGCCAATTTTAATATTGGTCCGCAGCTTTCATTGTTGACCGATGCCAGGGAATCCATTGAAGCCAGTGCAGGAACATTTGAAATTCCGCAAGGTGTCGATTTTGCCGCCATTCAACAAGAATTTCCTACAGCCGTTGCTGGCGCAGACGGAACTACATACTCATTACCGGGTGATGTTCCTTCCCGCGATATACTCACACAAAAAGCAAACGATTTTAAAAATACTGAGTTCGCGATTGCCGGAGCTTTTGGTGTTGATATAGACTTGTCAAAACACCTCTTCTTAACAACTCAAATCCGTGCTACGTATAGCCTGACAGATATGCGGAACGGTGATGTAATAGAAAGAATAAAAAGCGGCGATAGCGCAGATATCTTCGGACAACGGGCAAATCTTTTAGTCGGTGTACAATTAGGCGTGCACTACATGTTTGGGACAACCCGGTCGCATAAATTTAAAGAATAAAAAAATCGCTGGCACTAACGACAGTAGAAGACTTAACATTATCAAAGCACTTCCCGGGAGTTTAGCTCTTTCGGGAAGTTTTTTTTAAGCCAGTTTACCTGATAGGCGCGTCGATGGATAAAAAATCTTCGATCGTTTTATAAATATAGGCGAGTTGCTTATCAGTTATTACATAGGGTGGGAGGATATAGAATATATTACCGAGCGGCCTGAGCAATATGTCTTTATCGAGGAAATAGCGATATATTTTTTTTCTAAGCGAATTCTCATAACCAGTTTTCTCATCATGGATTAATTCAATCGCCAGCAGCGTTCCCAAAGACCTTACGGCCGCAGTCTTTTTATTTCCAGTGAGAGATTCAGCGAACTGTTTTTGTTTTTCAGAGATATCAAAAATTTTTTTCTGGCAGTGCTCATCTTTTAATAGCTCGAAACTTGCATTCGCTGCTGCGCAGGCAAGTGGATTCGCGGTATAAGAGTGACCATGAAAGAAGGTTTTTGTCAGGTCAGGGGAATCAAAGGCAGCGATAATTTTGGCGGAGCAAGCCGTAACCCCCAGGGGCATGAAACCTCCGGTAATGCCTTTTGAAACCGCGATGATATCGGGTTTATTTTCGAGATAATCCACAGCGAAGTTTTTTCCGGTCCTTCCGAACCCGGTGAAAACTTCATCGGCAATACAAATTACTTCATGTTCTCTGGCGTGTGAGATTAATGAATCCAGCAATGGAGCGGAATACATCCGCATACCTGCCGCGCCTTGTACAAGCGGTTCAAAAATAAAAGCCCCGACATTTTTTTGTTCGATGAGTTGTTTGAATTGCCGTAAAACTTCTTCCTCGTTTTCAGGTCCGGGAAAGTCAATGAACGCTGTATCAAATAGATAAGGGAAAAACGGTTCGGTGAATAGACCCCGGTCAGCTACTGACATGGCGCCAAAGGTGTCGCCATGGTAAGCACCTTGAATAGCTATGACCTTATCTTTTTTTATCTGCCTGTTAAACCAGTATTGGAACGTCATTTTCAAAGCGACCTCAACAGCGGTGCTGCCATTGTCAGAAAAAAAAATTTTCGTGATCTCCGGTGGAAGGATACTCAGTAAATTTCGAGAGAGTTTTATAGCCGGTTCGTGTGTGAAACCCGCAAAAATTACGTGTTCTAATTTTGTTGCCTGGTCGGCGATAGCTTTTGCAATGGAGGGGTGAGAGTGCCCGTGAAGGTTCACCCACCACGACGATATGGCATCGATGATCTGGCGGCCATCGGCGGTTTTCAGATATACGCCTTCCGCAGAAGTAATCACCAATGGATCATCGGCCCCTTGTAACGGCGTAAACGGATGCCATATATTGGTGCGGTCAAGGATTTGAAGATCAGTCATTCCAATTTCTGTTTAATAAGGCTGCATATTTTTGAATAATTTCTTTGCTGATCACCAATTCTTTCTCAATGCGTAACAGGCACTTCATTTTTGAATGCTTCAGGATAATACGCTCCGATTCTTCATTGTGTGTGCCATTAAAAATTATCCCTTTAACAGACAGATTTCTTTTTTGTAGTGCTTCTACGGTAAGGAGGGTATGATTAATGCTTCCCAGATAATGGTTGGAAACAAGGATTACTTTGGCTTTAAATAAATCAATCAAATCAATCACAAGTTCTTCATCATTCAAAGGAACAAGACAACCTCCAGCGCCTTCAATTACTAAAGTATTATCCGTTTTCGGAATACGTATGTTATGACATTTTATATTTATTTCATCTATCCTAGCTGCTGCGTGTGGTGAGGCTGCCGTATTTAATAGATGTGCTTCCGGGTGAAAGACGGTGCTTTTGTTATTGATCAGGTTCTTCACGACATCCGTATCGCGCGGAAGACCGGCCTGAATCGGTTTCCAATAGTCCGCATGTAAAGCTTCACAAAGGATAGCGGAAGTCAGCGTTTTACCGCTGTCGGTACCGATGGCTGTCACAAAATAATTCATCATCCGAAAGATAGCCGATTAAAACAGTCAGGCCAATTCATTGAGGGCATTCGTCAAAGCGGTAATTTCATCCTCATGATTATAAGTATGAAGGCAAATCCTTAATCGTTCAGTTTGTTTCGGCACAGTCGGATAAAGGATAGGTCGCACATCAAAACCTTTGTTCTGTAAAATAGCCGCGGCATTTTTTGTTTTTTCAACACCAGGGTATATCACCGTTTGAATGGCGGACTGACTTGAAGTTCGATTTTGCAGGTTTTGTACTCCGGAGAGATAACGTCTGATTCTACCACTTAAGGTTTGTTGCAAGCTTGGGTTAGCAGACAAATAATCAAAAGCACATTCAATGGACGCAACGCTATGCTGTGAAGGTGCGGTGGTGTAAATAAATGGTCTGGCGAAATTAATAAGGTAATTGATCAAAACTTCTGAACCTGAAACACAGGCGCCATGTATCCCCATGGCTTTTCCAAAGGTATAAACGCGCACCGCTATATTATTTTCTATTCCCAGTGACACTGCTAATCCACTTCCGTTCTTTCCTATTACCCCGGTGCTATGAGCTTCATCAAGTATAATGGAAGCACCGTATTTTTCAGCCAGTAACGTGAGTTCTAACAGCGGGCACTCATCACCGTCCATCGAGTAAACAGACTCCACGACAATAAAAACTTTTCCCTGACTATGTTTTATTTTTTGTTCCAGGTCAGTGAGATCATTATGCCGGAAACTAAAACGTTTCGCAAGGCTAAGCCTCGCGCCGTCTTTGATGCATGCGTGGGCAAGCTCATCGTAGATAATGGTATCCCCTTTCTGGGGAATTGAAGAAAGTACCGCGAGGTTGGCCGAATACCCTGAATTGAAAATCAAGGTGGCCTCGCTTCCAAAAATGTGCGCAAGTTTTTTTTCTACTTGTTCTGTATACAAATAGTTCCCGGACAGCAATCGCGAACCGCGTGCGCCATTTTGTTTTGGTAATATTTCAATCTTTTGTTCAATAGCCTGGAACAGTTTTTCCGATTGAGCCAATCCGAGATAATCGTTCGAAGTAAAATCAATACCTTTATTTTGGGCCGGTAAGGAGCGCCAGATGTTTTTAGCTTTTCGCTCATCTAGCTTTTCTGATAACCATGTGTCAATAGGGCGCAGCATCAGGGGTCTTTAATACAGGAGTAAAGATACAGTGTTATTAAAGAAGAACCCTACCTTAATAGTGTGAATCCGTGTGAGCCAACTTAAGAGATTATTTCTTTTTGGTATTGCCGAAAGGAATGGTAAAGCCCAACCAGGGGATAATGATTAAGCTGGACATATCTTTGGCAATTGGAATAAAGGCCCCGAAATCAAGTCCCGCCTTATGAATGATCCTTCTTCCTCCTAATGACAATAGGACTAAATAGTCATCCCCGGTGCCGATGTAATAGTTTTCCGTCAGGAAATAGCCGCGTTGCCCTGTGCGGATCATGCTACTAATCGTAACGGTAGGTGCGTTGGCCCAGTCTCCGCCGGCATAGCCATAACCCAAACCAAGACTTAGATTTTTGTCGCGACCGCCAAATGTCGTTAATCCATAAACTATTCCGAATCCGGAGTTCGATTCTCCTAGAACAGCTCCAAACAGACCCCCGATTCCGATGTTGAATTTATCTGCCTTAACCGGGATTGAAATTTTCGGTGTAAGCCAAACCGGAGTTACACCCGCTGAAAATAGAAAAAGGGGGACAAGGCCTCCACCCAATGAAAAATTATCGGTTACCCCGACGCTGAATTGATTAAAAAGAACCCAAATATTTTGATAATACCCTTCACCCTTCTTCAAACCATATCCGTTTGGTGACCAGAAATAGCGCGTGGATTGTGGGTTTTCAAACCAATAGGAGCCGTTTTTTATCTGGGTTATTTTCACCGCACGAATGCTGAGAATATCTATTTTGCGCACGGTCAATTCGCCCAGCTTATCAGTTTTTAACCGGATTTTTTCACTATCTTCTTCAATAATTTTCCCGATATACTCGTTGCCATCAACAGTTTTAACCTGGAAAAAGGCCGTGGTGTCGCGGTTTTGGGCCGCCGCAGGGAGAAAGCTAATGCACAATACAACAATAATTGCTGAGAACAACATCAAGTTCTTCCCGCTTGTTACTAGCCATACACTGGACGTTTTCATAGTGAAAGTTTTTAGAGGCCAACAGATTTTTTATTATCGGTCCATTACACTAAAAGTTTTATTTGGAAAGGATTACTCTAATTTAAGTATTCGAAGTGGATTGCGTTGCATCATAAGAATCTGACATCCTGCGGAATAGTCCGGCGTTGTGAGCAAACATTGTAATGCCGATAAAAAAAAAAGAATCTTTTTTTTATATTATTCCGTTGGTTATATAATCTGTCAACAGCCTTTCTGTTAACTTCACCAAAGCTCCTAAACTTTTTTAAGGAATGTTACGACGAATCGTTCAAATCATGTAAATAATCATTCATGCTTCCCCGAATATTAAAACCGATTTCCTTTTTTTCAGAAGCAAATCATCCATTTGTGGTATGCGGAAGAGTTAGTAATGCGAGCCTCCTTCTAAGACGGCGTTCAGGAAAAGTTATTTTCCTCTCATTTTTTCCATCGTATCCCACATCTGGTCGGGTATAGCTTCCAGGTGACTGAACTCTCCTCCATTTCTGAGCCATTCACCACCATCAATGGTAATCACTTCTCCGTTAACGTAGGAAGAAAAATCTGACATCAGATACGCGGCGAGGTTTGCCAGTTCCTGATGCTCGCCTACCCGTTTTAGCGGAACCCTCAGGGCGGGATCAAATTTTTTCACCAATTCTCCCGGTAGTAATCTGCTCCAGGCCCCTTCGGTCGGAAAGGGCCCTGGTGCTATAGCATTGCTCCGAATATTATATTTGGCCCACTCAACCGCCAGTGAGCGGGTTAAGGCGAGCACGCCTGCTTTTCCACAAGCTGAAGGTACCACGTACCCTGAGCCAGTCCATGCGTAGGTTGTTACAATATTTAAAAATGTGCCGGGCTGCTTTTTTGCAATCCAGTTTTTTCCGGCGGCAAGGGTAGTATAGTAGGTTCCTTTTAACACGATGTCTACCACAATGTCGAATGCACGATGGGATAATCTTTCTGTTGGGCTGATGAAGTTGCCAGCTGCATTGTTCAACACTCCATGAACCTGGCCGAATTCGGCCTCAGCGCTCGTTATGACATTTTCGATTTCTTCATATTTCCTAACATCGCATGGCACAGCAAGCACTTTCCCACCAGTCTCTTTTGATAAATCATTGGCGGTTTGCTCAATCACTTGCTTTTTGCGGCTTGTGATAACCAGGTTAGCTCCCAGCTCAAGAAAGTATTTACCCATAGATCTGCCAAGCCCTGTACCGCCTCCAGTAATAATGATCGTTTTATTTTTTAGCGCTCCCGCTTGTAACATGCCAGTCATAATTAATGTGTTAATGATGAATTTTATTTATGCACTGGGTGCTCTTCGAATTAAATTATTTGCACATTGTCAAATACTGCAAATGAACTTTTTGCATGACTCCCAATTCAAACTGATACCAATATAGAATATAGACGGGTAGTTTAAAAGATTATTGATTACTTTGCAGCCATACTTTTTTACACTATGAATCGATTTTTTTTATTTATCTTCCTTCTGGTTATTTTTTCTTCCTGCGTTTCAAAAAAGAAATTTGACGATCTACTCGCCCAGAAAGTGAGAATGGAGGCTGATCTGGCAGACCGAAATACTACTTTGGACCACGCCAACGCAACCCTCGCTGACCTGAATGACCAATTGCGCAAATTGAAAGAAGATACCACTAATTTGGGCATAGACGTGAGAAAAAATTCTCAACAACTAGCCCGTTTAGAAAAAGAGCATGACCAACTAAACTCCAATTATAAAAACCTGTTGACCAATAGTGGAAGGCTGAATCGTGATATGGCCCAACAGCAGGAGCAACTGCTTGGTATTCAGGAAAACCTGGAGAAAACCAGAAACCTCAATGACTCCTTAAGCAACAGCCTGGCGGAACGCGAAAAAAAAGTAAAAGAACTTGAACAAGTCCTTGCCAACAAGGATAAGGCGGTACAGGATCTGAAAAATAAAATCAGCAATGCTCTTTTAAACTTTAAAGAAAACGACATCTCTGTTACCGTAAAAAACGGAAAAGTTTACGTTTCCCTGGCGGAACAATTGCTTTTTGGCAGTGGCAGTATTCAGGTAGACAATAAGGGTGTCACCGCCCTTCAACAATTGGCAAAAGCGGTTAAAGATCAAAAGGATATTAATATAATGGTGGAAGGTCATACCGATAATGTTCCAATTTCAAAAAAATCTACCTACATGAATGATAACTGGGACCTCAGCGTGATGCGGGCAACCTCCATCACAAAGATATTAACCAAGGCTGGGGTTTCTCCGGAACAAATTACGGCATCAGGAAGAAGTGAATATGCACCGTTGGCAATAAATGATTCTCAGCAAACCAGGCAAAAAAATCGCCGAACGGAGATCATCATCACCCCAAATTTGGATGAACTATTTAGGATACTGGAAAGCAATTAAGAAACAGGTGAAAACAGGGTTATAAGGTTTAAGGCATTTTAAAAAAAGGCTAACTGTAAACGATACTTAATATTTTAGATTCAAAAATATGGCAAAGCTCATTTCCTTAATAATTCTCATTATCGACATTGTCGTGATCTTTGATATTATGAAAAGCAGAAAAGACACTGAAAAAAAATTACTGTGGATTGTAGCCGTGATATTCCTACCGGTGCTTGGACCTGTTCTTTATTATTTTCTCGGTAAGAATAAAGAGGTCAGCTAGCTTAATATTTTTCAATGGTTGACAGGTTAAATGCCGACCATGATAAAAGCTCCCCAATAAAAGGGTGTGGGGTAAGTTTCTTTCACTTTTAATTGTGCTGTTCGGAAAGCCAGGTGTTGGTCACCGGATTTTAATAATTCCTCATAAAAAAATGACATCAATTGTTGTGTGGCTTCATCGTCAACATTCCATAAGCTCATAACAATGCTTCGGGCACCTGCTATTTTGAAGGCCCGTTGAAGGCCATATACACCTTCACCGTTTTTCACATCACCGAGGCCTGTCTCGCAAGCCGACAGCACTACCAGGTCAGACTGATCAAGGTTTAAATTCATCGCTTCGAATGCTGTGAGAATCCCGTCATCACCGGATTCATTCAGGGGCAACCCCGATTTAAGAAAATTTTCAGCGCCTGCCAAAATTAAACCTGCGTTTAGCAGGGGATTGGGGATGTAGCTTCTTCGTTCGGATCCGGCGGTGTCGTCTTCCAGAAAAAATCCATGTGTGGCTATGTGCAAAATTGGGGGGCTTTCGACATTTTTAGCCGTCGACTCTGACGCTTTATTTTCCATGAATACTTTGGCTTCCATACTAAAAAGTTTGGAAATCTTTTGAATTTCAATTTGAGTTCCTGGCAACGGGGAAATACCGCCTTCACCTCTCATATACCTCAGTAAGCCGCCCCGGCGGTTCGTGCTAATATTACTGTTTCTGGTTAACCCCTTATTGTTTTGCTGATAAAGTTCAGCTTCATCCAAATTAAATTTGGGATAACCAATCAGGATAGAAGATTGATTGTTCTTGAGTTTATTTTTGACTTCAACAAGTTCTCGCGTATTGGTGACCAATATGATATCATATTCCTCGATAAGATATTTTTGTGAAAATGGATTTTGAATGGTGTTGATATTTATCTGATTGAATACCCCATCAGGGGAAAAGAAAACACGGGTGATGCTTTCTTTTTTCAAGTAAGCTGCCAATGGCTCAAGATAATTCTTATAGGAGTAGGGGTCTGAAAGGCTGTATTGAATGCTGTTTCTGTAGAAATTGAGAAACTTTGTCTCCAACTCTTTGCCATTTCCCAGAATAACCAATTCAGGTTCCGCTTTTGTGTTCGCAGTGATAATCAAAAATGCATATCCAATATTATCGTTAAACGCTCCTGCGGACAAAGGGCTGTAATTTTTGAATCGCAATACCTCTACGGCGGCCTCTCCGGATTTTAAAGTTTGTTGAATTTCCTGCCAGGATATTTTTTTTCTGATAAACTGGCTGGCAAAGGTTGCTGATTTGCGGGTGAGCTCTTTTTCCAGAATATTAGCGGATTGCAAAAGGGAATCCAGGGCTGACTGTTCCTGATTCGTGCTGTAGAGCTTCGCAATCTGCTCTTTCTGCGATTGCCAAACGTCGAACAGGTGTATAAGAGATGAATCGCCACTGGATCTTATCGAGGTTTTTACTTTTTCAGTTGCCAGCATGATCGCTGCCTTTGTATTAATCAGGTAATCGTAAACGTCCTTTTTCAGCGAAGGGTTTTCGTGATGATGTGTTACGGCAAACGAATTGAACTTGTCGAATGAATCCTTGATGTTTGTATAATAGAATTTTGATTTTTCCTCTTCCGTCAATACCGGGAAAGTTTCATCAATCTGGTAGTAAAAATTTTTAAAGACTTCTCCGAAAGAATGCTGCGCGTTGTTTACCTCGTTCTTATACCATTCATACTCTGCAATTTTCAGGACGCTTTCTGCATATTTGGGATGCTTTTTCCCAAGCACTTTTGCACGGATTTTTGCTGATAACTTTAAATATCGAAATCCGGCTTCCGGTTCACCCATTTTCCAGGTAGCCACGCCAAGATTGTAGGCAGTTGTAGCATATTCAGGGCTCTCTTTGCCAAGTCTTTTTTTGAATATGGCAAGTGCCTTTTCGAATAAGGGAACTGCTTTTTGCGGAACGCCCGCCATTTGATGAACTTTGGCAAGATTATTCAGCTTACGGGCATAAGAAATGGTATTCCCTTCCTGATTATTTTCCAGTATGGCTAGCGACTTTAACAAGACCTGTGTTGCTTCAATAAATTTTCCAAGATCAGCATACACCAGTCCCAGGTTAGAGAGCGTAATGGCATAATCTGGATGTGAAGTACCCACGGATAGGCTGTCAAGTGTTTTTATTTTCAATAAAAGTTTTTCAGATCCCTCAATCTGGCCAAGGCTTTGAAGTACTAATGCCTGATTATTCAGAGTGGCTGCATAGGCTATCTCACTTTGTTCCATTTTGCTTAGTGCAACATCAAATATTTCTTCCGCTTCTGGATACTTTCCCTGGTTCATATACAATACACCCAGGTTGATGGCTGTGCTGATATATTCGGAAGTTTCTTCTCCTGAGGATTCACCCAGGATATCAATCGCTTCTAACAATGCCTTGGATGCCTTTGTAAACTGACCTGTATATGAATAGAGATCCCCGAGTTTATTTAATAGCAGAGCGCGACTGACACTATTCTTCGGCTGGGCTTTTAAGGTGTTTAACAGTAAAGTCTCTGTCTCCTTTAAGCGGTCAAGCTGAATATAGATATC
>JAYSOP010000234.1:0-1803 GCA_043722905.1 Chryseolinea sp. | reverse complement strand
CCTGGATTATTTTAATGAAGTGGCTGAATCTTACGACGCCTTCTACAATGCGTTGATGCAACAATCTTCCATAAAAGAGGTCGCCCGCTCGAGCCGCGTTCCAACGGGGAGGTTATTGGACCACCAGGGTTCGGCCCAAATACAAAAAGGGGATTCACTCGCCGACACAAATGTAGTGCTTAAAAATATCCGGATTGACTACCATTTTTTCGAGACCTATCAGATCCCCTTTGTGGCGGGCAGAAATTTATCCAAAGAAATAAAAACCGATGATTCTCTGGCTTTTATTTTAAATGAGTCGGCTGTTCATATGATCGGTATGGAGCCGGAGGAAATCATGAACAAAGATTTTCAATATGGATCAGTAAAGGGCCGGGTAGTAGGCGTTGTGAAGGATTTTCATTTTGAATCACTGCATGAACCGATCGTACCAATCGTTTTTCACCCATCCCGTTTTTACAATGTTATTTCTATTCAGGTAGCAGGGAAAGAAATGCAAACAGCGATCGCCCATATCGAAAAGGTATGGAAAGAATTTGTTCCCCATCGTCCTTTCGAGTACAGTTTCCTGAGTATGCGTTATCGCCAATTGTATGAAGCTGAACAAAAACAAGGTCAACTGTTCACTACCTTTTCCGGTTTGGCAATTTTTATTGCGAGTCTGGGATTATTTGGTTTGGCCACCTTTAATACCATGCAACGGATAAAAGAAATCGGAATCCGAAAAGTATTGGGTGCCTCAGTGGGGAATATTATTCAGCTGCTATCAAAAGAAATTATTATTTTAATCCTCATTGCAAATATCATTGCCTGGCCAGTTGCCTGGTATGTGATGGATCAATGGCTGAACGCTTTCGCCTACCGGATTGATGATAATTTTTTGTTGTATTTCCTTGCCGCCATGGTGGCCATCCTGATCGCGCTTTTTACGGTGAGTACGCAAACCATAAAAGCAGCCATGTCAAACCCTTCTGATACACTGCGATATGAATAAAAAAAACCTGCCTGGACAAGAGGCAGGTCTAATGATAACGCGGCGTATTAAAGCAACTACAGAACACGGGCTATAAAAATTATGGAGGCTAGTGAACTTGCTAACATAATCAATAAGCCCAACGCGCGATTTGTATTGATCTGGTTCATGTCTACATAACAAGTATAGAAATTGTTTTGTTTCTTTCAACCAAACCAAAAGGATTTATTTTCCTTCCAGGCTATCCTCGTGTCCATCACCTCCGAGGCTATAGGAATTATTTTCTTCATCTTCTGATCCAACCGCTTCGCTGGCATCGTCTAGCTCGGAACCTGGAATGTCCAGGTCTTTGCCAGTCATATCAACCGGCCATACTCGATTTTTAAGCTGCTCGTCTTCTCCCATATCCATACTCAGATCTTTTGGGCCAAGTGCCTGAAGGTCTTCCTCCGTTACATCCGACTCATTTTTTTCTTCCGCATCTTCCTCGGCGTCAGGGTCCTTTACGACCGGAAATTCCATAGAATCACTGTCCGTAAGATCCTCGATGTCCCGGGTCGACGCTAATGGGTCGTCAGTGATATCATTCGGATCTGAAACTATACTTTCGTTTATGGTGAAATTCTCCTGGCCAATTGCCCGCGAAAAATTCTCCACATCGATACCCACTCGTTCGGTATTTAAGCGGTTCATGATATCCTCATTCGGCGGATATTCACCCGGAAGCTTATCATGATTGTCTTCCTTATCGGATTTATTCAGGGCATCATTCCTTTTTCTGTCCTCCTGCGTGCTGTCTGGGGATTTCTGATTTCTGCTTTTCATAATTT
>JAYSOP010000233.1:0-9489 GCA_043722905.1 Chryseolinea sp. | reverse complement strand
ACGATGGTAGAGACGCCATGCATGGCGTCTCTACCATCGTCACCATCATCATCACAACCACCACCACCACCACGATTGTATTCATTTTCGCCAATAATAATTACCCCATGGAAATGATTGGGCATAATCACAAATTCACCCAATTGTAGATTCATATCGGGGCGGATGCTAATTGTTTTTAACCATTCAGTTTCAACAATTTTACCAATTCCGGATAAATTCATTCTGCCACCTGTGATTTCCCCGAAATAATTTTCGCGGTCTTTTGTACAGATGGTTATAAAATAAGAACCCATAGCGCTGTAATCCCAATGTGGCAACCGGGTTGAGGCTATGCGGTATTTATTTTGATATTTGTCGGTCATTTTTCCAGCGACCTACCACTTATTCTGACCGCAAACTCTTCACCGGATTTTGCACCGCGGCCTTGATCGCCTGGACGCTCACCGTCAACAGCGCAATGATCAACGCCATCACACTCGCCACCGCAAAGATCCACCATTCCACATCGATGTGGTAGGCAAAATCTTGCAGCCATTTGTCAGTGAAATACCAGGCAGCTGGAATGGCAATGGCTACTGCGATCAGCACCAATTTTAAAAAATCTTTTGACAATAGCACGGTAATTCCGGGTACAGAAGCTCCCATCACTTTGCGGATGCCGATCTCTTTGGTGCGCTGTTCGGCCATGAAGGTAGCGAGCCCGAATAAACCAAGGCATGAGATCAGGATCGACAACGAGGCAAAATGGGTGATCAATTTTCCCGACTGCCTATCCCCTTTGTATAATTGGTCAAAGTCCGCGTCCATGAAGCTATATTCAAATGGCAGATCGGGTGCCACCAACTTCCATTTGTCTTCAATGGCCGATAACACCTGGGTAATATCTGATGATCCCGCGATTCTAACAGTCATTGCACCATCGTCTGAACCGAATATGAAAGCCAATGGCTTAACGTGCTCACGCAACGAACTGAAGTTGAAATCTTTCACGATCCCGATCACACGGAATTCTTTCAGCGTTTTTGTATTCTCATCCACGATGCGATAAAGTCTTTTCTCGAGTATGTCGCGATTGCCCATGAATTTGGCCGCTGACTCATTCAGGATCAACGATAAAGTGTCGGCTGCGATATCTTTCGAAAAATTGCGACCTTCCAGCACCGTCATGCCCATCGTCTCCAGATAATCTTCATCGATCATCCATTTTTGCATGCTAATGGCATCTTTCACATCCAGCGACGGCGAGGTGAAGAACGAGTCGTTGTTGCGATAATAGTTGACTGGCAGAAAGCCCGTTACGGTTGTCTTTTCTACTCCGCTAACCTGGAGCAAGCTCGTTTTGAGTGCTTCCGTGCGATTATCAAGTTTTTCGATGTTGTTAATGATCAGCTGTTGTTCACGATTGTAACCTACATCTTTCTGTTGAATGTAATGCAATTGCCTGGAAACGATCAGCGTTCCCGCGATCAGTAATACGGAAGCAGAGAATTGAAATACCACCAGCACATTCCTGAACACAGACCGCTTTCCACTGCTTGTATGCACTCCTTTCAGCACGGATATGGGTTGAAAGGCCGACAAATAAAATGCGGGATAGCTACCGGATACAACACCCACGACAAGTGTCAGGATGCACAACCCGATGATTACCTGCGGCATCAATAGCATCGTGGGGTCGAGCGGCTTTCCTGTTAGCTCGTTGAAAAATGGAAATATAGCTACCGTTATAGCAACCGCAAACAGCATGGCTGTGGCACACGTGAGCACGGATTCTGTCATGAACTGTCCGACCAATGCGCCTCTCATTGAGCCCATCACCTTACGCATACCTACCTCGCGGGCGCGGTTAGCGGAACGCGCGGTGGCAAGATTCATAAAATTGATGATCGCGATGAAGAGGATGCAGGCCGCGATCGCTGAAAATATATAGACGTATTGAATGTTTCCGGAGCCGTAAAGTTCACCGATCCGATCCGATTGTAGGTGTATATCCGGCAGGGCAATCAACGAAGCTTTGAAGAAATTTCCTTCGCTGTTGAATTCACCGAGCGTCTTTCCGATGACAGATTTAAGTTGTGGTCCGAGATGACGATCGAGCATTTTATTCACCAATGCGTTAACTTCACCAACGTTCGCGCCTTCTTTTAAAAGCAGGTAGGTGTTCCAGTTTTGACTGCCAGCCCATGTACCCTCGAGTGCGTATTCATCCTCAATGATTGGAAGAAAGCTGGTAAACTGAAAATGCAAATTCGAAGGGAGGTCTTTGATAACCCCTGTTATTTTCCTCGATTGCGTATTATCAATGGTGAGGATTTCGCCAACTACGTCAGTCCTGTCGAAGTATTTTCGTGCAACAGACTCCGTTACCACGATTGAATTTGGCTCGGTCAACGCGGTTTTAGGATTACCCGAAATCATGGGCAGCGTAAATACATCGAATAATGTTGAATCCGCCCAACCTACATTTCCCTCGCGGATATTTTCATTTCCTTTTTTTACCAGGAAGCTTCCATACCATCGCAGGCGCGTTGTCTGCTCAACTTGCTGGATCTCGTTTTTTGCTGTCTCGCCGAACAATGGATTGGCTACTGCAAGATGCATGTGATTGTCACCAAACCTGAGCTCCATGTTAACCCGATAAACTCTTGCTGCTTTTTCATGGAAGCGATCATAGCTTAGCTCATGCTTTACATACAGGCCAATCAGCAAACACGCAGATAGGCCAACAGCAAGTCCGGCTATATTGATAAACGAGTAACCTTTGCTCTTGAGAAAGGTTCGCCAGGCGATGGTGAAATAATTTTTGTACATGGCGAAAGTATTTAATGACAGTGATGATTTTCCACGAATAGCAAAGGGCTGAATAAACTGAATGACATTGCAGACAGAGAGGGCATCTCCCTTCCACGGCTTGCCTACTAAGTTAGACGCTGGAATTCAGAAATGGTTACCGGTCCGGGTTATTTTTTCGATGGCTATTGTTTCGAAACAAATTTTTGAAAAATTAAACCGAAAGAAGTTAACGAAATTTTTCTGCTTCTCCCCTCTTCCATTAAAACTTCCGTGTGCGATTCTTTTGTCCTTTTGTCTTGATACAAAAAGGGCCAAAAATAATCAATTCCGCTGTTCGTAAATGATCCAGACTGTTCACTTTTATACATATCCTCTTTAGCAATCTTTCCATTTCATCCCGTTTTCAAGGATTTTTCCAACTGGACTGGTTTTTGACATTAGCGGCGCAAGGGTGCTTTCGCCTTTGTGATAAAACCAGATACGTATGTTCTTCAATTACCTCAAAACTGCTTTTCGTAGCCTGCTGCGCCATCGCTTTTTTTCAGCCATCAATATTTTCGGCCTTGCAGTAGCCATGTGCATATGTATGACCATGATCATGCTGGTGGCCGACCAATTGAGCTATGACCGGTACAACAGTAATGCAGACCGAATTTTCCGCGTCACTACGAAAAGTCTGGACGAACATGGAAAATTAATTGTGGAAAATCCGTGGAGTGCTGCGAGTTCAATGCCCATAGGACCTGAGTTGATTGAAAATCATGCGGGTATAAAGGATGCGGTCCGGCTGCGCAGAGGCTTTGGAAATGGCTGGCTCTCGTTTGAAAATCAGGATTTGAACATACCGCTGGCGGGCTTTTTTGCTGATCCCAATACGCTCGAATTTTTTCAATACGAGCTCCAATATGGCGATGCTAACACGGCACTTCGGGATCCGTTTACCGTTGTGCTGACACGCGCAGCTGCGAAAAAGCTCTTCAAGGAAGAAAATCCGGTAGGACAAACCATCAAGGTTGGCGACATAGGGCTTTATACTGTTACAGGCGTTCTTAAAGATACCGGTAAAAAATCACACATCGTGTTCGAAGCACTCGCCAGTATGGCTTCCGTTAAAAGCCTGGAGGAGTCAGGCAAACTTGGAAAAATATCCGCGAGCTGGACAGATTACTGGCAGGGCTGGACTTACCTGATGGCAGAAGAAGGAATGTCGCAGCAGGATATTCAACGCGAGTTGGATCTGCTATACAAACAGCACATTGGCTCTATTACAAACCCTGGTGTACACAAGATGATTTTTGGGTTGCAACCTTTGCTCAGCATCACGCCCGGAGAGATAAACAACAACAGCATCGGACCTCAGCTTCCGTGGATTTTTGTTTATTTTCTGGGAGGCCTTGCCCTTGTCATTCTGCTGACGTCCTGTTTCAATTTTACGAATCTGTCTATTGCACGCTCGCTTACCCGTGCGCGCGAAATCGGTGTGCGGAAAGTGACTGGCGCACTCCGGTGGCAGATCTTTATGCAGTTCATTTCTGAGTCGGTTGTGGTAGCTTGTGTCGCCCTGCTTCTGGCGATGGCACTACTCGCTGCCATGAAGCCCATGCTTTTACAACTTAAGTTCGCAGAAGCTTTCCATTGGGATCTGCACAGTAATCTTATTGTATACGGAATTTTCGTACTCTTCGCACTGGCAGTAGGTGTAATGGCTGGATTTTTCCCGGCGGTGGTGCTCTCCTCTCTGCAGCCTATTGCAGTGCTCAAAAACCTGAGCAACGTAAAGCTTTTCTCGCGTATGGGCATGCGCAAGGCCTTGCTTGTATCACAGTTCACGTTATCATTGTTTTTCATTGTAACAGTGATTGTTATATATCAGCAGCTAAACCTGTTTACCCACCAGGATCATGGCTTCAACCTGAACAACAACATCATGGTGAAGCTGAATGGTACTTCTTTTCAAAACCTGAAAACAGAACTGCAGAAGCACAACAATATTACGGCAGTATCCGGGGCCTCGCACGTACCTGCCGCAGGCTCTACTTACGGAGCTGGCATCAAACGCAAGTTTGAAGATCCGGAGTTGATTAATGCGGATTACTTTTTTGTGGATGAGGACTACAACAAGAACATGGAGCTGAAGGTGCTGGCTGGAGATTTCTTTTTGCCCGAGCAAGGCGAATCCAACGCGAACTTTGTCGTGATCAATGAGGCGGCGTTGCAAAAGCTGCAATTCCAGACTGCCCGCGAGGCAATCGGAGAGCCGATCACGTTCATGAACGATTCTAGCCGAAAGGTTGTCAAAGCAGTGGTAGAAAATTACAACCACCGAAACCTGATCAGCGCAATTACACCGATGTTATTGCTGTACAAGCCAACAGAGTTGAACGTTCTGCAGGTGGCCTATGCAGGTGATTATAGAAGGGCCTGCCAGTCAATTGAGAAGGCATGGACTTTGGTCAATCCAGGTCTGAAGGCAGATTATCAGGAAGTGAAATCCGAGATCAACAAGCACTACGAACTGATCTTTGGTGACCTGGCAAAAGTGCTGGGCTTTATTTCGTTTCTCGCCATTATGATCTCCTGCCTCGGCCTTTTGGGAATGGCAACTTACGCAACAGAAACGAGAATCAAGGAAATCTCCATTCGCAAAGTATTGGGCTCTGGCAGCGCAGCTTTGGTACTTCTGCTCTCCAAAGGATTTCTGAAGATGCTGGGAGTGGCTGTCTTGATTGGTTTACCCCTCGCTTACTTCTTTAACAACTTCTGGCTTGAATTATTCGCGTATCATACAACCATTGGCTTCGGAGTTATCGGCATCAGTGTGCTGATCCTCTTATTTTTTGGAGCCATTACAGTAGGCTCGCAAACGATACGCGCAACTTTTGTTAAACCGGTCGAGAATCTGAAAAGCGAGTAAATATTTCAGGGTTTCGGGTTGGCTGCACCAACGACCTCAGAAGTCTTACCTATACTGAAAGCTCCTTTGAGGACTACCATGTTGCACAATACATATTGTTCGATTGGAAGGTAGTCGATGTCGAACTTCGTGGTCGTTTACAAAATTTCTGTAACTTAGCTGGGGTCATATCAATGGACCGATGCAACAGCAACATTTAAAATACATGAACCATCTGATCCTGCTTGTGCTTTTGATCAGTTCATGTCAGGCGGACAAAAAACATACAGCTGAGGAGGGGTATATCTATACGGTAAAAGGAAGATTGCCCATAGACAGTCTGAATTTCTCGTTGACGCATGAACATATTATGTCGAATTTCGGGGCAGAGCCTGCATACCTCCCAAACTACGATAGCGTTTTGTTTTTTAAGCAAGTAGTTCCCTATTTGAAAAGTATTAAATCACAAGGTGTGCATACTCTATTCGATTGCACCACTGCGTATTTTGGACGGGATGTGCAGATCCTAAAAAGGCTATCCGATTCAATCGGCATAAATATCATTACGAATACTGGCTTTTATGGAGCAGCCAACGATCGTTACGTACCTGCTTTGGCGTACGAAGCGAGTGAGGATCAGATAGCAGCGATATGGATTTCAGAATTTGAATCCGGGATTGATGAGACCGGTATTAAGCCTGGATTTATCAAACTTGCTTTTGATGAGGGCCCCCCATCACCCATTGATCTTAAGTTATTCAAAGCGGGAATCATTACCCATCTTCGCACGGGGTTGACACTGGCTGTTCACACCCATAATAATCCTGAGGCCGCCCTGGCACAGCTTGCATTATTAAAGGATTTCAACGTTGACGCGAGTGCCTGGATATGGGTACACGCCCATCAGGTGGAAGATCAACAGGTGTTGTTTGAATCAGCGTCGAGAGGAGCATGGATATCCCTGGATGGTGTAAACGAATCCAACATAAACGATTTTGTTCATACGATAGAAGCGTTCAAAAAACAAAAACTTCTTCACAAAATTTTATTGTCGCACGATGGCGATTCATTTCCCATGGGAGGCGAAATACGAAAATATGAAGCGATTAAGGACCGATTGATTCCAGCCTTATTGAAATTAGGTTACACGGCCGCGGAAATCAATCAACTGATGATTATAAATCCGCGTGAAGCATTCCGGATAAAAGTTAGACGTGTTAATGGATGACTTCAATACTTCTTTAAAAAGCCATAGAGGATCCGAAATCTCAGAACGAGCGCTCATCGCGATCCCCAATCCGGTCAAAGACAAACTCACGCTTCGCTATAATGCAAGTGTGCAGGCCGCACATCTCTCCCAACCTCCGGGCCTGCCCAAACAGTGTCGCTGCCCAGCCGGGAGTTAACAATGAAGTGTCATGTAATCTCTTCCGACTTGTCCGGATTAGTGCTAGCAGATCAAGTTTTTTCATTAGGTGGTCATTTTGGAAGATAGTCTGGTTCTTATGGTAAATACCTTTTTTAGATTAACTATGGATTTTTAATCCCGGAGGGATTCAATTTGATTAGCCCCGCATTGCCATGCGGGGTTAGGTGACGCATACGCATGGAACCCTAACGGGGTTCAATAAAGCGTCGACATATTGTAGGTTCAAATCGTAACCGATTCTTCACAAAAGATATTTCTCTTCAAACTCCACACCATGCTCCTCTAATAGCTGTATCAATTCCTCTTTGAAACTCAAGTTACGGTGATGTTCCTCCTGGTTGATTATATACTCGATCAACGCGTTTTTTTCCGCAAACGAATATGTAAATGCGGCGTATCCATCCTGCCATCCTGTAAAATTCTTGAAGAGATGTTTTTCTTTAATATGCGAGGTTGAAGCTAGTTTAATATCTTTCACAATCGATGACAAGGTTATTACCGGATGCAAGTGGAACGCGATATGCAGATGATCTTCGACTCCGTTGATGCGGTAAGGGTGGCAATTCTTGTTTTGCAACACTCCCCACATATATTGAAATAATTCCGGTCGTTTTTCTGACGTCAGGGTTCGGTCTCTTTTTTTCGTGCTGAAAACTAATTGATAAAGGATTTGCGTGAAGGTACTCATAGAGAGGGTTTTTAGAGGTTTGCAATTACTTTTTTACCAAGTCCGCCGCGGGAGGTGATTTCGCCGGAATAGTATTGCATTTTTTTTCTTTTTGAGGGATGCGCTGAGATGTTGTTTTGTTTAACCCTTTCAGGGTTGGATCGAGCCTGTCTCGCAACCCCAGGTTTACACCTGGGGCTAATCATATTAAACCCCATTCGGGGTTAGTCCAGCACAAACATCGCATCGCATTTGAGGCGCCCGTGCAGCTTCATAGAAATTTTGTCGCAAATGGTTGACTCCAAAATACGTTTCTATAAGCACTATGTAACGACGCTTTGAGGCTCGCTCCATATTCGGATCGTTACCAAATCGTTCATTCTTAGGAAAGCCAGAACGTTGCTGGGTATGTTTGGCATCCATTCTTCTGCTGTTGTCAAGAGGGCCTGCAACTTATCCTGTGCGTGCCCCGATCCAATGTGCTTCACAACGATACCCCTTCGATTGACAAATCGAATTATCTACACTGCATTTGCACCTGAAGCTGTAGTAACAACTCGTACTTTAAGCATCCTATTATAACCCAATTAGTGCAGAAAAATGTATTTTTTCAGGCATTTACCTGACATTCAATGCAATAATTAATATCAGCAGAATCTAGCCCGGACAAGTCAGGAATGAAGTGTCGTGTAATCTAATTCGAAAAAACCTTTAAGGAGTTCACGGCATGCCTAAGCGATTTAACATAACGCGGACTACTAGATAACTTTGCTAAATTTCGTATCCTTAACCGCTTATTGTGTGACGATCGTCCCTCATTCCAAGTCAATGTGACCTTACTCCAATCCCCGTTTGACCGCGACAATAGCCCGTTAAAATCGGTTCAGAATCCAGCTGTTTAAATGGGTGAAGGTGTTATTCAATTAAGGCGTCTTATTTTCCCTTAAGAAAAAATGGTCTGCCATATCCTGTAAGCGCGTTGCTCAGTTTGTCGGTGGCCACTTGCTTTCCATCCCTGAAAAACTGAATGGTATTTCTTTTCGAGCTTACGCGCACGCTATCCCCTTTGGCAACCAGATTTCCATTAGGTACGATAAAGATGATTGAATTCGCTGATGTGTGGAAGATCAGATATAACATGTCGTGTTCCTTAAACGAACGCTTCAAACTGTCTTCGCGATCGACTTTCGGATCGCCCGCTGTAAGTCGGCACCAAAGACGGCCAGTATTTTCGTTAAACATCCGCACACTATCCACCTGAGCAGAAAATTCATACCGCAGAGCGCTGACAAACCATTCCCGCTCTTCGATCATGCGTGAATCTTGCCTGAAAAACAGGCGGATAATGAGCAGGAGACACAACAGCCCGATGCCACCAATAATAAGCAACGTTTTTTTCATCTGACAACTAAAATACAGAGGTAATTTTACTTCATAAGCCGTTCGTTGAACTTTGAGAAAACAGGTACCGATATCGAGACATTTTTCATTCGTTCCCTGCCTTTGGAAACTTCAAGACAAAAAAAGTCTCAAACAAAAACTTCCCTGGCATAATCAATAATTTATCTCCACCACTTTCTTATTGTGCAGTTTCTGCATTTGCGCTGGAACGATTTCTAAAATTCCTCCCTTCAGGGTTTTTATGAGTTTGCTTTTCAGGTAGTCGCGATGGGTAACAAGACTTACTTCACGTGCGGGTGTCGG
>JAYSOP010000232.1:0-3894 GCA_043722905.1 Chryseolinea sp. | reverse complement strand
GGAACGATGGAAGTCATTTATAATTTTTATTCCATTCCTTTTAATCATCATCTGACGCTGAAGGTTACCATTCCCCGCAATAGCCCAGAGGTTGATTCCGTGCAAGATATCTGGAAAACTGCTGACTGGCATGAACGCGAGGCCTATGATATGTTTGGAATAAAATTTAAAGGACATCCCGATCTCAGAAGAATATTAATGCCCGGTGACTGGGAGGGTTTTCCCTTGCGCAAAGATTACAAACAACAGGAGTATTACCGGGATATTAAAGTTGAGTACTAATGATCACTATCAGTTCAGCGCTTTGGTCTGCAGGCTTGAGATCTCTCTACCACGGGGCTCGCAGCTGAAAGGCAGTAACTATTTCCCCTATGTCAACGGATAAAGTTCAATACAAATATAACCCTCAGGGATTACAACTATCTGAACCAAACAAGTTCAAAACACAAGATCTGCGTTCAGAGGAGATGATCATCAATGTTGGTCCCCAGCACCCATCAACGCATGGGGTTTTGAGACTGGAGGTTCTCATGGAAGGGGAGATCATACGGGAAGTATTTCCGCATATCGGGTACCTGCACCGTTGCTTTGAGAAACACGCCGAGAACCTGCCCTACAACCAGATTATTCCATTCGTAGACCGTCTTGATTATGTGGCCGCCATGAATTGCGAACATGTCTACGCGATGGGCGTAGAGCGTATGCTGGGCATGTCCGAACAAATTCCAAAACGTGTAGAATACATCAGGGTTCTCATGGCAGAACTGAACAGGATTGGTTCACACTTTATTGCCATCGGCACGTATGGAATGGATATTGGCGCTTTCACACCTTTTTTCTGGGTCATGCGCGACCGCGAGCACATTCTTCGATTGCTGGAGTGGGCCAGTGGTGCAAGGCTCCTGTATAACTATATGTGGATTGGTGGTTTATTCTACGACCTTCCGGTAGGGTTTGAAGAACGCTGTTATGAGTTTATCAAATACATTCAGCCGAAACTTGAGGAACTGGAAACCATCCTGATTAACAACAAAATTTTTATTGACAGAACGGCGAACGTAGGTGTTCTTCCATTGGACCTTGCCATCAATTGTGGCGTGACCGGACCGATGTTAAGGGGATCAGGATTGCGCTTTGACTTGCGCAGGGTTGACGCCTATTCCGTTTATCCGGAACTGGATTTCAATGTTCCGATAGGCGAAGGGAAGATGGGTGCCGTCGGTGATTGCTGGGACCGTACCTGGGTTCGTATGCAGGAGGTCTACGAAAGTGTAAAAATTGTGAAGCAATGTCTTGATAAACTCACGACGGATCACAAACGGACCCGTGACTTTGATCCGCAGGCATTGGTGCCAAAAAAAATTCGTCCGAAAGCCCAGGATTTTTATGTCCGGGGCGAAACGCCCAAAGGTGAATTGGGATTTTTTTTCCGCGCAGACGGCAAAAGCGATATTCCATTCCGCTGCAAGTGCCGCTCTTGTTCTTTTGTCAATCTGTCTGTGTTGCCGGAAATTTCAAAAGGCATTCTGATGGCTGACCTCATTGCCATTATTGGTACCATCGATGTGGTGATGGGGGAGGTGGATAGGTAGGGGTCCACCACTCACCACTCACTACTGACCTTTGACGCCCCCATAATGTTAAGGATTATTTAAAAAAATATATCCATTCAACGATGTGGCTATGATAAGCCAGATAACATAGGGGAGAACCAGAAGTGACTTCAGTTTTAGATCGGATCGAAAGCCTAAAAGGAAAAATCCTGTTAAAGCAGTAAGGGAAGAAATGATCATTAAAGCAGGAAAGATCAGATGAAAGTGAAAGAATAACGGATTCCAGGATACATTCAGGGCCCACTGTAGGATAAAGAGGCCAAGAAATAATTTTTTATTTTGGACCGACTCCCATCCAACCATCATGTATACTGAAAAAAATATCATGATGGTTGTCCATGCCGCACCAAAAACCCAACCTGGAGGTGTCCATGGTGCCTTGTCAAGGTTTTGATACCAATCAGAGGGAACTCCTTTCCCGGTAAACAGGCCACCAATGGCAAGAGCACCAAAATTAACGGCAAGAAAAACTGCGAGTCTTGATATTTTATATTTTTTTTCTGATTTCATGGAATGATATGCTTCATTTAAATCGATGCATCCTTACTGATAGGGATCGACATAAAAATAATATTATTGGTTTTTATATGTATTTGCTCGCAATAAGCTTTCTCCATAGAACTTTTCTCAAATCGTTGAACGCAGCAAAAGGAAATTTACTTATACTTTTAATGAGGACATGCCGCCATCCACAGAAAATATCTGGCCGGTGATCCATTTAGCCTGATCGGATAATAAGTAAGCCGCCATGGACGCAATATCATCCGCTTTTCCAATTGACTTTAAAGGGTGTCGCTGGGCGTTGGCCTCTTTTTTCTCATTCGTGTTGAGTAATAAAGCTGCCAATGGTGTGTCCGTTATAGAGGGCGAAATGCAGTTCACACGAATTTTAGGCGCGAATTCAGCTGCAAGTGCCCGGGTTAGGCCTTCTATGGCTCCTTTTGAAGCCGCCACCTTGCTATGAAAGGGAAAACCCATCTTCACGGCCACCGTGGAAAATAGCACGATCGCTCCCTGTTCCGATTCCCTTAATTTCGGTAATGCGGCTTGAATTATCTTAACGGCGCCCATGACTTGCAAATTGAAATCCGCTATGAAGTCTTCCGGCTTGATTCGGGCAAAGGGTTTTAGATCAATAGCCCCTGGACAATAAACTAATCCATCAATTTTATCGGGGAGGAACGCTGGCACTGGGTTGTCAGCCAAAACATCGTATGGATAAAATCTAACCCTTTGCGTCTCTTCAACCGGCGTATTTTTGTACGTCGCATACACATTGTTGCCCAAAGATGCCAATTGCAGGGCCAATGCTTTTCCGATACCGGATGAACCTCCAATAATCACGAAATTTTTCATGCTATTCTAACAAGCTTCTGATAGAATAGTTAACACTTATTCGAATTATCAGGATGCGATTTTTTTAATCATGCCCCGGAAAATAATTTCATGAAAGGGGAGTACTGAATACCAGTACAGGCGGCCCAACACGCCCAGGGGACGAAATGTTGCCGTTTGTAAAAGAATATTATTTTCAATTTTAAACTCCAGCCATGCTTCACCTGGCAACTTCATCTCCGCGTATAGCAATAACCTTTTTTCTTTTTTGTTGGCATAGATCACACGCCAAAAGTCCAGGGAATCACCTACGTGAATTTCCGTCCTGCTTTTTCTGCCCCTGCGCAAACCAACGCCTCCTGCTACCTTGTCCAGAAAACCGCGGAAAGTCCACAGCCAGTTTGCATAGTACCAACCGGTACTTCCTCCAATGGACCAAATATTTTTAATGGTTAGCGCTTCATTGCTAACTGGCTGTTGCCTTTTGTCTTCAACACATCCAAATTCAGGGACTTGAATGAGCGAGTGTATTCCACTTTCAAGGGAGGCACTGGATTGGGCATCGGTCCAGCTGGAAAGCACATCTTGTTGCTCAATCTTATCGAACGCTAAGCGAACGGCTTCTTCATATCGGAGTAACGTGATGTTTAATCTTTCCCTCAAGTCATTGGGTTCGCAAATGATTTCCACCTTCATGCTGTCTACCAAATTGGTAGCCAGTTTATAGGAAGTGGAGGTGATAAAATACAGCCAATACGATGAGAGCTTCGGTGTCATTACCGGCACGTCAAAAATACTTCGTTTTAGTTTTCGAACTGCCGCAAACCGCAGCAACATTTCCTTGTAGGTAAGTATTTCGGGACCGCCGATATCAAAACTTTTATGGTAAGTGTAGTCATTCAATAAAACTCCCTGAAGGTATTGTAGTACATTTCGTATGGCAATG
>JAYSOP010000231.1:0-1613 GCA_043722905.1 Chryseolinea sp. | reverse complement strand
ATGCGATCCGATTGCCTGCCTGACGGCTGACCTCATGACCGCGTAAACAGCCCGCTCGTCATCAAATTTTATTTCTGTTTTGGTAGGATGAACATTGATATCAATATGTTTCGGATCGATTTCAATAAAAATTACATAAAATGGAAAACTGTTTTCAGGAAGGAGGTTTTCAAAAGCACCCATCACTGCATGGTGCAGATAATTACTTCTGATAAAACGGTTATTGACAAATAAGAATTGCTCGCCCCTTGTCTTGCGCGCAAAATCGGGCTTTCCTACGTAACCGGAAACCCGCACGAGATTCGTTTCTTCCTGACACGCGGCCAGTTGTTCCTGATAGGATTTGCCAAAAATATTCACGATCCGCTGACTGAGCTTACTAACAGGCAGGTCATACACTACTTCATCGGTCTGGACAAAAGAAAAGACGATATCTGAATGCGCCAGCGCAAGGCGGTGGAATTCGTCAATGATATGTTTTAATTCTACCGGATTGGATTTTAAAAAATTTCGGCGCGCGGGAATATTAAAAAACAGATTTTTGACAAAAATTGTTGTCCCTTTTTCACAGGCGACGGGACCCTGCTTTTTTACCTCCGACCCCTCCACTACCAAACAGGTTCCCAATTCCTCTTCGGCAAGCCTGGTCTTCATTTCAAGTTGCGCAACGGCTGCAATGGATGCCAGTGCCTCACCCCTAAAACCTTTAGTGTGTAACGTAAATAGATCTTCGGCTTTACGAATTTTAGAAGTAGCATGACGCTCCAGACTCATGCGGGCATCGGTCTCAGACATGCCCATACCGTCATCAATTACCTGAATTAATGTCTTTCCCGCCTCCTTTACAATGACCCTGATGGAGGATGCCCCTGCGTCAATAGAATTCTCCATGAGTTCTTTTACCGCGGATGCAGGCCTTTGCACCACTTCGCCGGCTGCAATTTGATTGGCAATGGAATCAGGTAAAAGTTGTATTATATCGGGCATGAAGATGACTGCATTCAGAACGCAAATTAAAATATTTGCCGGTAGCGAATGGTATAAAAAACAGTTTTTAAACCCAACCCTGAAATTGATTTTCATAACTTAACGGCTTGGATTGCTGCAGGAAATGCGTTGTCTTCAGGAAAATAGCAAGATGAATACGAAGGATAGGGTAGTTGCCATGAGTAAAAAGCTTTTGTGGTGCGGTTTGATGATCACTTTGGGGAGCTTCAACGCTGTAGGTCAGCCGGATAAGGCAAAGTGGATAGACAGCGTATTCAGCACCCTTGGCCAGAATGAAAAGTTAGGCCAGATGTTTATCACCCGCATATCTTCCTACGCACAGCCGGAAAATCTGGAAATTTTTAAAAAGCGATTAACATCCGAAAATCTGGGGGGTGTCATATTCACTTCGGGACCTGTGGACAAACAGGCACAGATAACCAACCAGCTTCAAGCGGATGCAAAAGTGCCGCTGATCATCAGCCTTGACGCCTCTTCAGGACTGGGACAATTCGACAGCGCTTTAAGATTTCCCCATCCACTGGCACAAGCCGCTGTCGCAGATGATAGCATGATTTACTGGATCAGCCGTGAAGTGGCCCGACAAATGAAAGTGATGGGTATCC
>JAYSOP010000230.1:0-2183 GCA_043722905.1 Chryseolinea sp. | reverse complement strand
GCCGTTTCTTTGGTAAGTGAACGGTGATCAATGAGTTCATTTAAAATTTCTTTCATCTTTCCGCTATTGTTAGTTGTGTCAATAATCTTTTTGTCAGCTGAAAAATTGTCGCCTGCTGGCCTTCGAACAAATCACTTATTTCAAGAGCCAGTTCTTAATCATCTTAGGCCCTTCGGGGGTCATGATGGATTCGGGATGAAACTGTACGCCTCTAACGTCAAATCTTTTATGGCGCAGGCCCATTACCAGGCCATCTTCATTGAGGGCGGTTATCTGGAGATCGGCGGATACAGTTTCCGGTAACACCGCCCATGAGTGATAATGGGTTGCCTGAAACTTTTGAGAAACTCCGTTAAATAAGTACTCTTCCGGATCTTTCACTTCTGTAAAAGAAGTCACGCCATGCAATACTTTCGGGATGTTAAAGAGTTTAGCGCCGTAAACTTCTCCTATGCCCTGAAGACCTAAACACACACCCAGTATACTTTTGTCGGGTCCGTAGGTATGGATAACTTTTTTCATTATGCCAGCTTCATCCGGAATTCCCGGACCGGGTGACAACAAAATCTTGTCGTATTTCTTCACTTCTTCCAGGCTGATTTTATCATTCCTGAAAATATCCATCGCATAACCCAGCCCACGAATGATATGTACCAGATTGTAAGTGAATGAGTCATAATTATCGAGCACTAATATTTTCATACATTTTCCTTTCAATGGACTAACTAAATTTTTTCGGCCATTAATACAGCCTGGCGCAAGGCGGTGAGTTTATTGTTTACTTCCTGCAATTCACTTTCAGCTTTTGATTTGGATACAATGCCAGCGCCTGCCTGGTAGATCAGGGTATTCTCATGGCTTAAAAAGGTACGGATCATGATGGCATGATTGTACGAGCCATCAAAACCCAGGTAACCAATAGCCCCACCGTAAAAACTGCGGTTCACGTTTTCATACTGATTGATAAGGGTCATCGCCATATGTTTAGGGGCCCCGGAAAGGGTTCCGGCAGGAAACGTATCGGCCGCGATTCGCACTACGGATGAATCCCTCTTAACCGTCCCTGTAACCTTGGAGACCAAATGGATTACATGAGAATAGTACTGGATTTCCTTAAATACTTCAACCGTTACATGCTCCGCATTCCGGCTCATGTCGTTCCGGGCCAGGTCCACCAGCATGACATGCTCCGCGTTTTCTTTCTCATCCGCTGCGAGACGGTTTGCAATTTCGGCATCTTCCAGATCATTGCCCGATCTCCGGAAAGTGCCGGCTATGGGAAATATGTGTGCTTTATCTTTTTGAACCTGCAATTGGGCTTCCGGTGAAGATCCGAATAGTTTAAAACTGCCATAGTCAAAATAAAAAAGATAAGGAGAAGGATTGATCGACCTTAGTGAACGGTATACGTTAAATTCATCCCCTTTAAACGTATTGTAAAACCTTCTGGAAAGGACGATTTGGAATACATCACCCCGAAAACAGTGTTCTTTTCCCTTTTCAATGATCTCTAAAAATTCGTCATCGGTGAAATTGGAGGATTCTCCGTTGGTTAAAGCAAATTTATAGGTAGCGAACCGGTTGCTGAAAATAATCTGTTCTACCTTATCAAGTTTGTTTTCTTCTGGTTCACCATTGTCATGGGATATTTGAAACAGATTGAGTTCATTTGAAAAGTGATCCACCACAATCACGTACCGATAGAGTTTATAAACTATATCCGGTATAACCATTTCCTTTTGATGAATTATCACGTCTTCGAAATACCTGACGGCATCATAGGCCATATAGCCAAACAGACCGCAGTTAATATACTTGGTATGCTGAGCGGGAATTTGAAACGCTGCCCGAAATTCATCCAGATACTGAATAGCGTCGCCCTTTTTCTTTATAATTTCAGTTGTTATTTTTCCATCAGGAAAACTGACAGCAACATTTTGCCCTGTTACCTGAAAAGAAGCGATGGGGTCGCAGCAAATAAATGATAAGCTATTTTCATGACCGTGGTAATCGGAACTTTCCAGCAAAATGCTACAGGCGAAAACATCACGGAGTTTTAAATAAATATTGACAGGCGTCAGGGTGTCCGCAAGAAGTTTTTTTGTGCTTGTTCGAAGTTTGTACATAACGTTATTGTCCATTAACACAGTTGTTAAAATCGCGAAGGCCCTAAAAAAACTGAG
>JAYSOP010000229.1:0-3314 GCA_043722905.1 Chryseolinea sp. | reverse complement strand
AGGTTTTGGCGGCCACAATATGAACATGGATGATATCTTCAGCCAGTTCGGTGATATTTTTGGTGGGGGAAGTCCTTTTGATAGTTTTTTTGGCGGAGGAAATTCAAGGGGTAGCAAGCGGCAAAGAAAAGGTTCAAACTTGCGGATAAAACTAAAACTCAACCTGGAAGAGATCGCCACGGGCGTTGAAAAGAAAATTAAAGTTCACCGCCTTATCCAGGCAGAAGGAGTATCCTTCAAAACCTGTACAAGTTGCCAGGGCACAGGGCAGGTGAGAAAGGTTGTCAACACCATGTTGGGCCAAATGGTCTCCTCCTCCACGTGTTCGGCTTGCGAAGGCTCTGGCCAAAACGTTGACAAAAGACCTCCAGGAGTTGACAATTCCGGACTGATCTCAAAGGAAGAAGTTATTTCCGTGAGAATTCCGGCAGGAGTTTCCGATGGTATGCAACTCTCGATGGCCGGAAAAGGAAATGACGCACCCGGTGGAGGTGCTGCCGGCGATTTGCTGATCCTTATTGAAGAACAGGAAGATCAATTACTCAAACGCGACGGTAACAATCTGATCTTTGATTTGCACGTCAGTTTTGTTGATGCTGCTTTAGGCACGACTGTCGAAGCCCCGTCAGTCGGCGGGCGCGTAAAAATAAAAATCGATCCCGGCACGCAAAGTGGCAAAGTCTTGCGCCTGCGGGGAAAGGGCTTGAAAGATATCAATGGGTATGAGACTGGTGATCAACTTATTTATGTGAACGTCTGGACACCGAAAAAACTTTCTGCTGAAGAAAAAGCAAAGCTTGAAAGCCTGCGGGATTCACCCAATTTCGAGCCCAATCCGGATGTGAATGAAAAGGGCTTTTTTGAGCGAATGAAAGAGTTTTTTAACTAAACTTTTAATCTGAATTTTCCGTTTAATCACCTTTAGTGGATTTTTTCATTGAATTTTCAAGATAAACTTACAATACGTAACCTATCCACTACAGGTACGTAAATATTCATCATGCAGAAGAGGTTTGGGTTAACCGTATTGGGGATTGCCATAATAGGTATGGCGTGGGGTCAGATGAAGCGGCAGTTTACGGTCGAAAATAGCCAGTCTTGTGAAAAAATCCATTTACATCTGAGGGCAAACGCTGGTGATTGTTTTATTAAGGCCGGTCATGATACCGAAATATTAAACGTTTTTAGCAATCAGGATCAATCATCTTATTCTCATCAATATCGCAAAGAGGTAATTGATAAAACCTGTCAGGTATTTCTCAATTTCGAGGATACGGAGTCGGAAGGTATTGGCCAGACGATTAGCACACGCATGTTTGGCGAAAATCGACCTGTAAATCACAAGGTGTGGAAAATGTATCTTTCAGATATTAAACCATACGTTTTAGAACTTGAATATGGGATGGGAAATGCCCATGTTGATCTGTCAGGTCTGGCTATTAAGAAACTAAAAATCAATACCGGGAGTGCTGATGTCAACCTCGGTTATAGTTCGCTGGAAAATATGGTTGATATGGATACCTTGTCCGTGAAGGTTGATCTGGGCTCTTTAAATGTCACCAACTTAAATTTGTCCAGAGCAAAGTATATGAAAGCAGATGTTGGCTTTGGCAATATGATGCTCGATTTTAGTAACTCCCCACTGGTAAGCAATGTAATTGAAGGCAGCGTTGGTGCGGGAAATCTGATTATTATTCTTCCCTCCGCCCAAACTCCGTTACTCGTTAAAATCAACGATTCATGGCTTTGCAGTGTGAAAATTCCTGAGAGCATGAAAAAAATCAGTGCTAATACTTTTGTCAATGCGGCATACTCTAAAAACGCGAAAAATTCTCTCGTGTTCAGTCTCGATGTTTCCATGGGCAGCATCATTTTCCGCGAATCAGAAAAATAATCTATCCTTCCAGGAGTCCTCCTGAATGACTCTGCCTCATTTTTGATGTCCTTGCTTGTAATTTCTGTCTATCTTTCGGCACTAATTACCACAATCAGAACAAGAAATCATCGTGGAAGCACTCATTGCAAGGGGTATCACCAAACGTTATACGAATCATGTTGCCCTAAACGATATCCATATCACGATTCCCGAAAAAACGATTTTTGGGTTACTGGGGCCAAATGGCGCAGGTAAAACAACGCTCATCAGAATTATCAATCAGATCATCAATGCAGATGAAGGCGAGATAACCATTTTTGGCGAGCGGCTTCACGAAAAACACATCGGCACAATCGGTTACTTACCCGAAGAACGGGGTCTGTATAAAAAACTTAAAGTTGGCGAACAGCTCATTTACCTCGCGAGGCTTAAAGGTTTAAACCACGCTGATGCTACGGCCAAAAGCAAAGCGTGGATTAAAAAATTCGAGATTACGGACTGGTGGAACAAAAAAGTAGAGGAGCTTAGCAAAGGGATGGCGCAGAAGGTACAGTTTATCAGCACTGTAATGCATGAACCAAAACTGATTATCCTGGACGAACCGTTTTCGGGATTTGATCCCATCAACGCGCAACTTATTACGGAAGAAATACTCGCCCTGAAAGAAAAAGGCAGTACCATCATATTTTCAACTCACCGGATGGAAACCGTTGAGGACCTTTGTGATCACATCGCCCTGTTGGATAAAAGCCGAAAAATTCTGGAGGGCTCAAAAAAGAGTGTTAAAGACAATTACAGAACAAATACGTTTCTCGTAGAACACCAGGGCATGTTTTCCTTGCCTCCTGGCAAATACGAGTTGCTGAGTCAGAAGAATTTGGAGGATAACTATTATCGATCTACCGTACGGATGAAAGAGATCCTCAGCCCCAATCAACTGATTATTGATCTGACGCAATTGACGGAAGTACACAGCTTCCTGGAGAAAATTCCAACCATGGGAGAAATATTTATAACGTTGGTAAAAGGAGAGAAGTCATGAATAAAATCTGGTTGATATTTCAGCGCGAGTTCCTCAACCGCGTTCAGAAAAAATCTTTTCTGATTGCCACTATCCTGGTTCCTTTAATTTTTCCAGCCATCATTGCAGTCATGGTTTTTGTGATGCTGCGTCAGGAAGAAAGCGAGGGTAAACAGACCGTGGAAGTTTTTGACCGCAGTGGAAAATTTCAATTTGAAACAGGCAGCAAATATGAATTTGTTACGGTTTCCGGCGATTGGGAAAATGTGAAAACCGAATTCAATAAATCAGAACATTTTGCCTTACTCTTTATCCCAGCGTTTGAACTGGCAAAACCAGAGGGCCTGACACTGTATACGAAAGGAACTCCCAGCATCAGAAAGAAAGATGACCTGGAAAATATGGTCGAAGATCGCA
>JAYSOP010000228.1:0-2070 GCA_043722905.1 Chryseolinea sp. | reverse complement strand
ATGAGCCCTGAATTACGCGACATACTTTTTATTGACATTGAAACAGTCGCCGCTACCGACGACTATTCGTCATTAAGTGAACGCATGAAGGTACAGTGGTCGCGAAAAGCAAATTTTTTTAAACGGGATACGCAGTTATCAGATGAAGATCTCTTTCATGAACGGGCCGGCATACATGCCGAGTTCGGGAAAATCGTTTGCGTGGCGATTGGAAAATACACGGACCATGAATCCGGTGAACTCGGACTGAAAACAAAAGTATATGCCGATCATAGTGAGCCAGACCTGTTGATGAGTGTGAAAAAAATGATCGAAAAATTCGATGTCGCCACATTGCGTTTATGCGCACATAACGGAAAAGAATTTGATTATCCCTATCTGTGCAGACGAATGCTGATCAACGGGATTGGCTTACCGGCCGCTTTGCATCTATCGGGAAAAAGGTCGTGGGAGGTTCAGCACCTTGACACCATGGAATTGTGGAAGTTTGGCGATTACAAGCACTTTACGTCCCTGGATTTGCTCGCAGCGCTTTTTGATATTCCGACCAGTAAAAACAATATCGACGGAAGCCAGGTTAATTACGTATATCACCATGATAAGGACCTTGAAAAGATCAGCGAATATTGCCGGGGCGACGTGGTTGTACTGGCACAATTATATTTAAAATTAAAAGGTTATCCCCTTGTCTCTGAACAAAATATCATAATTGCATAACCTGCACATGAGCAAAAAAAAGAAGGAAGTCAGAACCAAAAAGAAGGAGCATAAAGATAAAGGCCAGACAGGAAAACTACAGCAGGTTATCTTAAGTCTATTTGATGCCCATCCTGGCAAACCTTTGACGCTTACAGAAATCATTCGGAAAACAGGTGCGAAGAAAAAAGACGACCTGAAAAAAATTGCGCAGTTTATTGACTCTCTCGTTGATATCGATCGCATAAAAGAACTCAGCAATGGCGGAGGTTTTATTCGCAACGAAAGCAAGGAAGCGTTTACGGGTGTTGTTGATCACGTCAACGGACGTTTTGCGTATGTTAATATTGGCCAGGAGCAGGATATCTATGTAAAGACAAAAGATCTCGGCTCCGCAGTGGATGGAGATACCGTAAAACTTTCCATCTTCTCCACCCGCCATGGCGAACATCCAGAGGGAAAAGTTGTAGAAGTACTAAAGAGAAACCGCAACCGGTTTGTGGGACGAATTGAAATCTCCCAAAACTTCGCTTTTGTCATTCCGGATTTCAGAAAAATTCATCAGGACTTTTTTGTATATCCCGAAAACATCAATGGGGCGAAAACAAATGAAAAGGTAATCGTTGAAGTAATTTCGTGGGCTGAAGACGATAAGAAACCAGAGGCAAAGGTTGTCCAGATTCTTGGAAAAGCAGGCGAAAACGAAACCGAGATCCATTCCATTATGGCAGAATTTGATCTGCCCTTCAAATTTCCCGAAAATGTTGAAACCGAATCCGAAACCATTGATGAGGGGATCACAAAAGCAGAATTAAAAAAACGCCGCGACTTCAGGGATACCATCACCTTTACGATCGATCCCGAAGACGCGAAGGATTTTGACGATGCCTTATCCTTCAGCACGCTTGAGAATGGGCATTTTGAAATCGGTGTGCATATTGCTGACGTGACTCATTACGTAAAGCCCAACTCCGCACTGGAGAAAGAAGCGTATGACAGAGCAACCTCGGTGTACCTTGTCGACAGGACCATCCCCATGCTTCCTGAAAAATTATCGAATGGATTATGTTCGCTTCGTCCCAATGAAGATAAACTAACCTTTGCCGCAGTTTTTGAAATGGATGACAAAGGCAAACTGTATAACCAGTGGTTTGGCCGCACAATTATTCATTCAGACAAAAGATTTTCCTATGAGGAAGCGCAAGAAGTATTGGAATCCGGGCTTGGCCCTTTTGTGGAGGAGCTCACCCTGTTAAATGATCTGGCAAAAAAACTTCGCAAGCAACGCTTTGCCAAAGGCGCGGTAAATTTTGAAACAACAGAAGTTAAATTCAAACTGGACGAAAAAGGAAGACCGCTTGCCGTAATCCCGAA
>JAYSOP010000227.1:0-2185 GCA_043722905.1 Chryseolinea sp. | reverse complement strand
AAGTGGGGCAGTGAGTTATCGTATGCAAGGTTTGTGTTAGAGACGGGTAAGAGACAACCTGAGGCGATTGCACTTTACAAAAAGAACGGATATGGCATTATCGCAAATTATGGTCAGTATGCTGGAAAGGAAAACAGTGTATGTTTCGAAAAAAAATTGAAATAAAAATTAACCACAAAACGATCTGTCTCTGTTATCAAACTTCTATTCGCTTTTTTTAACAAACCAGATGACATCACTGGCATCATCGGTGATTAAAAGATTTCCATCATTTGTGATAGCGGTAGAGACAGGTCTTCCATAAACCTCCCCGGCCTCATCATTGGCCACAAACCCGGTAAGAAAATCCTCGGCCGGACCCGCTAGTCTGCCGCCCTTGAAGGGAACAAAGGCAACTCTGTATCCGGTGAAACTTGACCGGTTCCATGACCCATGCTGCGTAACAAAAGCACCCCCACGATACTTTTCAGGTAGCATTTCCCGATCATAAAACACAAGGCCCATAGACGAACTGTGACTGTCAAGGGGCAGATCAGGGACAATTGCTTTTTCAATGAGCTGAGGGTTTTGATCTTCAGGCTTAATTCTGGGATCCGGATGCTGGCCGAAGTAAGAGTAGGGCCATCCATAAAAACCATTCTCCTTCACTTTTGTGAGATAATCAGGAACCAGATTGTCACCGAGTTTATCGCGTTCATTCACAACGGTCCAAAGTTCGTTTGTGCCTGGTAGAATATCCATTCCCACAGGATTACGAAGACCACTGGCAAAAATACGTTTGCCTGTGCCATCAGGATTAATTTCAAGGATATTTGCCCTGAAAGTTTCTTCATCAATACCATGCTCCCCATGATTACTGGCTGAACCCACAGAAATATAAATTTTAGAACCGTCTTCGTTCGCGATGATGTTTCTTGTCCAGTGATTATTATAACCACCGGAAGGCAATTCCAGTACTTTTTCACCCTGTGAGGAGGCTTTGATTTCATTCTGGTTGTATGGATATCTCCACAAGCCATCCGTATTGGCTACATAGAAAAAATCTTTGAGCACCAGCAATCCGAAAGGTTGCTTTAAATCAGTCAAGTAGGGTGATTGGATTTCCGGTTTACCATCACCGTTGGCATCTCTAAACAAATAGATTTCATTCAAACTCTCTTGCGTATGCTGGGATTCATCCCTTCCCGAAATTTCATCGATCAGCTTTTTTTTCAGGCCTTTACTTTCCGTGTTAGAAAAGGCAACAAAAATATCTCCGTTGGGAGCAACATAAATATTCCGCGGGCTTTTGATTCCACTCACAAATCTGCTTATCTCAAACCCGCTTGGAACCACTGGTGATTTTCCTTCCGGCCAGCCGATCACTTTGCTGAATCTCACGGCCGACTCCTTTTCATTTGGTTCCGGCAAATTCAATGCTGATGTATACGAGTTAGTCGACAAAGAATCTGTTTGATCAACCGATCTGATTGCCGTGTCAGAACTGTTGCGACAGGACTAAAAAAATGCAGCCTGCAAAAAAAGAAAAAAATAGGTAAACACTTTCATTTTATTACTTTTAGTATGCTTGCTCAATACATGAGCAAATGTTTTTTGTAACCGAAACCTCCAGCTTTATTAATAATCAAGCTGGAGGACGATAATTACACGTAAGCCCATTAATGTCCCCTCAATTTGAGATACGCCTATTCGCCTTAAATATCATGCCCATGTAACCGGCATTCGGACAGAGGTACATTCCCTCCTTCTCTAAAGCTACAGCGGGCGAGGCGAACCCTTACAATTAAAGACAGTAACAAATCGTATTATAACTTAGTGGCCATACGCGTCAACGGCGGTAGGAGAAAGTCACAACAACCGCCTCTCCATTCCATTGCATCACTTGAATTTCTTTTTATTTGAACTCCGTCATCAGGGGATTGCTTCGTCCTTCGCGCCTGGGAAGGCGCTTGGCTCGCAAAGACGGCATTGGGGCGGAGGTACTTTCGCAAATCGGATTTCATCCACGCTAGTTCACTCCTCCGCGTGAGTTCGTCATTGTAAGGGGTCAGCTTTCCCCGTCTCCGCAGGTCTCCTGTCTCAGGGACGCTGCGGTTCGAGCACTCGAATTTTCATCGCTTGAGATGGGGGTCGAAGCTTTCCAATCACCTCACCCTTCCGCCTGCGCTGTCATTTCGCGCACACT
>JAYSOP010000226.1:0-2724 GCA_043722905.1 Chryseolinea sp. | reverse complement strand
GTTCATTTTGATTATTGGGATGAAATATTTGGAACCGGTTGGGAGCTCAGAAAATTCAGTTTGAATAGTTTTGGTGCAGGGTATTCACCGTTGATTGCTTTTCCGAAGGCCTGGAGTCCGGGATTGAAGCGAAAAATGAAAGGGGAAGCTGTTTACCTCGATATTCAGAAAGAAGAAGACCTTGCTCGCTTTAAAGGCAAGCTGAAGGGGAAATTTATTTTATTTAGTCCCCCCGCGTCTGTAACACCTTCTTTCAAAGCAGATGCCTGGCGACATGCAGATTCAGTGTTGACAGAGATGGCCAGGGCGCCGGCAACGCGACCGAGCACGGGTCGCCGTTTTATCCCGCCTTCAGAGACTCAGCGCCTGGCATATTTGAAGTGGGATCTATGTCAGAAAGAAGGTGCCGTCGCAGTGCTGGAAGCGAGTTCGCGTCTGGAAGATGACGGAACGCTGGTGGTGGCGCAGGCCACGGTTCCCTACCCTGCGGATTTACCTTCCGAAAAAAGGGTTCAGTCCTGGCATCCTCAGGCGCCTCAGATATTACCGCAGGTTGTTGTGACGGCCGAACACTACAACCGGGTGATCAGGCAAATCAAAAAAGGTGTAGCCATAACGTTGGAGATGGAATTGGAAACGGAGTTTTCTCCGGCGGCGCCGGGCTTCAATGTGATTGGTGAAATTCCCGGAACCGATCTGAAAGATGAGGTGGTGATGATCGGAGCTCATCTTGATTCCTGGCATAGCGCGAACGGCACTACGGATAATGCAGCCGGCTCCGCCGTGATGCTGGAGACTATGCGTTTATTGAAATCACTGGGTAAACAACCACGGCGCACCATACGGATTGCTCTATGGGGTGGCGAAGAACAAGGTCTCCTCGGCTCGCGCTCGTATGTGAAGCGAAAGTTAGGGGTGAGGCTGGATGAAAGTTATCCTTATGATTCCATCAGGCTTGCCGATGCGGGTCAGAAATTTTCGGTTTACTTCAATATGGATAATGGCACAGGAAAATACAGAGGCGTTTATCTACAGGGCAATGAAGGCGTACTGCCTATATTCAGTGAGTGGGTGAAACCATTTGAGAATTCCGGCGCGGCAACCTTGACACTGAAAAATACTTCCGGAACGGATCACCTGTCTTTCGATGCGATTGGTCTGCCGGGTTTTCAATTCATTCAGGATCCTATCGAGTACGGCACGCGTACCCACCACGCGAATATGGACTTGTATGATAAAGCAGTAGAGCCCGATCTCAAACACAATGCCGTGATGACGGCCATGTTTGCCTGGATGGCGGCGAACAGGGATGAATTGATTCCGAGAAAAGATTTGGGTAAGACGACGGAATAGGTTGCGTTTTGTTGAAAGGTCCGGGGCACATCATGTTTAGGGAATAAAAAAACACTTAACTAAAAATTACAATTTATGTTCTACCTGAAATGTCTTCCGATGCCAGTGTTCCAAAATACCGGGATTAATATTGTTAAAAAGACTGCCGCAATCGTGGCACTCTTTATCATAAACGCTTTCCTGATAATTTCAACAGCTACAGCACAAGAACAAACTTCAAAGGCAGAGAAGAATGTCAATCAAAACTCGACTCTAACAAGAAACAAGGAAATGATTCTAAAATTATTCCAAGAAGTTATCAATCAGCGCAACGTATCATATTTTGATCAAGTTTATGTTCCTAATGCAATTGATCATAGTGCTTGGTCAGGGCAAGGTCCCGGAACAGCTGGTATCAAAGAAGCAGTTAAGGGTTTTCTAGAAACTTTTTCTGACTTAAACGTAACTGTTGAAGATGTAATCGTAGAAGGCAATAAGGTAGTAACTCGTGAAACTTGGAAAGGCACACAAAAATCTACTGGAAAAGCAGGCTCCGGCTCAGTAATTCACATTTTCTGGATTCAAGATGGAAAAGTAACTGAAGAGTGGAGTAAAGGATGGGATTGGGCTGATAAACTTTAATTCATCCATAACAGATACCGGGGAGAATATCCATTTGGTAGGGAGGAGACCAGCGTGCGGATCGTATAAGGTCGGTATAAGGTCTCTATAAGGTCTGTGTAACATCTCTATGAAATCTGTTATTGGAAATGGAGATCACAGTTTATTGCAACGACTTCCGGGTGGTATTCTGGGGTTGTAATAACATGAGTGAAGGTAAGAAAAACAAGCATTATGGGCAAATCAAAAATCCATTTTGGAATTGCGGGGGACGGTGGCGGTCTCATTTTTTCGAATAGCCGCGCTTCGGGCCACCATGTAAGGGCGGCTCGGGAACCCTCAAGACGGCGAAAGTCAATGAAGCGCTCAAGTAAAGGTAAACAACTGCTTAAGACCAATGTTCTGGCGAAGATCCAAACGGAGTTTCCTTCTTCAATCAGTCCAATGGATAAAATGCCCTACATCCCGTTTTCTATCGCTAAAACCTGCATACAAACTTAACTGGAGCAAATGAGCGGGCTGCAAAAAGATGCTGATTACGGGCTGTCGGAGATATATTCTAATTAGATTACAATAAAGAAATATAAAGCATGCTTGATTTGATCCCAATAGAGGTATATAATGCATGCTGTGACGCTGACTATTTTATGAGTTCACATTACAGATTCTTTCCGGTAGTCGGGTTGTCGTATGAGCAATCGAAAGAGTATTGCAAATGGAGATCGCGTTTTGTGTCTAATTTATACAAGGCAAAGTATAGAAAAAATGTTA
>JAYSOP010000225.1:0-2951 GCA_043722905.1 Chryseolinea sp. | reverse complement strand
ATTGCCATCTCCGTCATCAATGCACTCGCCGTGAATAACATCAGTTTCATGGAAATTCTCACGGCCAACCTGTTAATCATTATTGTCACCTTTGGACTGGAAAGGATCTGGCTGTTAAAAAATGAGGTGAGCAAAATTATCTTATATGAAAAAATTGAAATGGTCACTCCTGACCGGCTTCCAACGTTAAAGGAGGATCTTCAAAATAGAACCGGGTTGCAGATAAACAGGATCAAGATTGGAGATATTGATTTTGTAAAGGGGCGAGTGATGATTAGCATATATTATTTTGAAGGGGATAACGGTGGATAAATTACATAGACCAGTGGTCCGGATGCTTTAAGGAAAGTACCGATTTGTTGTTTTTAGATTATTAAGACCCACCTTTTTGAACATTTCTCCGTCTTGTAGATATATTGTTGATACGCCATAGAAGATAGTGAACTATATAAACTGCTGGATTCCTGTAGAAAAGGGAATGCTGTTAGCCAGGAGAGGTTATATAAGGTATACTATGCCTATTCGATGTCTATCTGCCTTCGTTACTCCAAGACAAGGGAAGAAGCGATAGAAATTTTGAATGATGGTTTCTTCAAGATCTTTACAAAGGTCGACACCCATGTGAAAGGTTTCTCATTTCGGGCATGGCTGAGAAGGGTAATGATTAATTCAGCCATTGACTATTTCCGAAGAAATGAAAAACATTATCACAACCTTGATATTTCTTACCTGAAATATAAGTCTGTATCACCTTCTGTAATTGACGAGCTATCCGAGCGGGAGATCGTAGAAGCTATAAGGCACTTGCCACCGTCTTACAGGATGGTTTTTAACCTCTACGTCATTGAAGGATTTAGCCATGAGGAAATCGCGAATCAAATGGGCATCAGCATAGGGACATCTAAATCCAATCTGGCGATAGCCAGAAACAAGTTAAGAAAAATACTGACAGCCGGGAATAGGGAACGATTAACGGAAAAACAAAATGGATGACGAGCAGCTTGATGATAGCATCAAAAAAAAAGTAGAGAAATTTGAAGGCGAACCCTTCGATCCATCCGCGTTTTCCGCACTTCGGTTCAGGATGGAGAGCGCCCAGATGCCTTTCCACACGAGATACAGAACGGAGCTTATGATCGCTTCTGCCCTTGCTATCGTAACATTCATTATTTTATTAAGCCAATGGATGGTCACCAAAGCCCATACCGAAGCGCTCATGAGTAAAATGAATGGGCAGGAAGCAAAGATCGAAAAACTTCAACAGGAGGTTTATTATTGGAAAGCCCTTCCGCCAGACACCATCCAGGTTATTCATAAAGATGAAAATGTCTATCGTTATCAATATCTGCTCAGCAGAATTTCAAAGTTGGAATCTGAGCTGTTAAAAAGACTAAAGGATGATACTGATACTATGACAAGGGATGGCTTTATTACGCCGGATGAGCCGGACGGAGAGTATGCTTTCCAGAAAATGAACTCAGATTTATTTCTCGCGCCAGCAAAAAGAATTCGTGGACATAGCGCTAAAAGTATGAAGGCGCAACCCCGAAAGTTTGAAACTTCAGAAAGGCCCTTGACTCAGCTTTCCGCCGATAAAATTCGTGATATTGAAAATCATTATCATCTTGGCATGGGTATTAAACTGGGTCCCAGCTTTGAACTTACGGGAAGTAGAATTCATGACGGAACAGGAAACGTCAACACAAATGTTGGAATTTTGGTTGATTTCATTTTGTCACCCTCACTTTCACTGGAAAGTGGAGCAACTTACGGACATCGCGATTACTACTACAATAAAGGTGAAGTAGAAAAAATAGGCCTTCCTGCCACTGATCTGACATTGGGAAACTTAAACAAGGCAGAGATCGATTCCTGGCTCATAGAATTACCGGTTGCTTTGAAATACCGGTATCCCTTTTCACTTAAAACAAATGGGCTGGTAGGGGTCGGATATTCAGCATTTATATTTCGGGAACAGGCATTCGATTACAGTTATGAATATGCCGGCAATAGCGAGTTATTCATTAATTCAGTGTATGAAAGCAAGGATTTGAAATTTTATCCTGGTACGGTTAACTTTTCTTTAGGTTTGAGTCGCCAGATTAAAGACCAGCGGATTGAGGCTTCCCTTGGTTTTAAAAAAGGTATCCAGACGATTGGTTTAGAAAAAACGCAGGCCAATTTTTTTACGTTGAAGACAGTCTTTTGGTTTACTGTGAAATAAATTGGAAAGAGAGGTGGTGGTATTAATGCGACCGGCCTTATTAGATATGAATTTGTAAAGACTGGAAATAGGACTTCTGAATGATTCGAGGACATTTTCAAACAATAAATTAAATTCAGTTATATTTTTGGTTTCAAAGAGGAGATCACCTTCACTGCTCAGAGAGTCCCCTTGCGAGCGACTCTAATCAATGCATACCTTATACCTTATTTTTCATTCCTTACTATGCACTTGGAATTCTTTCAGTGTTTGGACACATTGCCTCTGTTCATAATTATAAATGAAGTATCCAATTTTAGGATTAACCCGACTAGTCAGAATGCTGCATGACGATCAAAGGTGAGATTAATAGACTAGCCAACACACAAATAAAATTCAAAATGAAAGAACTGATTCAACGAAACTTAAGCGGCAGGAAAGTTTTACTTCTCGTTATTTTCACAAATCTTATATATGCCATTATGCTGATAATGACAATTCCAAAAGTGATGAATTTTTCCGGAGGGATGAAGTTGTTGGATATGATGCCAACAGGCTACACGGCTGAATATGTCAATTCTCTGTTAAGTACTTTAGGCGAAGAAGGAAGGCACGCTTATTTATTCAGGCAAATTCCTGTAGACATGATTTATCCTTTCCTTTTTGGAATTAGCTATTGTTTGGTTCTTGCTTATATCCTCAACAAGCTCGGAAAATTAAATGGTTATTTGTTCTATTTGTGTTTTCT
>JAYSOP010000224.1:0-12285 GCA_043722905.1 Chryseolinea sp. | reverse complement strand
CCGGACCCCGATCAGCTTGCCAGCATCATGTACAGCTCCGGAACCACCGGAACTCCCAAAGGTGTCATGTTGTCCTTTGGTTCCTTCGGATATGTCGGGAAGCAGGTGAAAAAGTATTTTCACCTTGATAAACCTCAGCTCTTTTTTTCTTATCTGCCGTTAAGCCACATCGCGGAACGGGCGCTCATGGAAATGGTGGCCCTGTCTTCCGGCAGCACGATTTCATTTACCGAATCACTTCAGAAATTTCCAGAAGACCTGCAGCATGAACAGCCGACTATCTTCGGTGGCGTACCCAGGATATTCGCGAAATTTCAGGAAGGTATATTTAGAAAAATTCCCGAAGAAAAATTCAACAAACTTCTTTCTATTCCGCTGGTCAGTATCGTTTTGAAGAAGATCATCATAAAAAAACTTGGGTTAGGGAAGGCTTCACCCATTGTTTGTGGAGCTGCCCCCACGCCGGTAAGCTTGCTTAAATGGTTTAAGGGTATTGGGATGGACATCCGCGAGACCTATGGGATGACGGAAAATACGGCCTATTCCCATTCCAATTATCGCTTGATTAAGATTGGTACAGTAGGCCAGGCGTGGCCTGAGGTCGACGTGAAATGCGACCCCCAGGGGGAAATACTCATCCGGCATCGTGCGCTGATGAAGGGTTACTACAAGGATCCCGTCACAACCGCTAGTGTCTTTACAGACGATGGTTTTTTAAAAACGGGTGATCAGGGGGTAATTGATTCCCAGGGATTCCTAACCATTACCGGAAGGCTAAAAGACCAGTTTAAGACTGATAAGGCAAAGTTCATCGCGCCCGCGCCCATTGAATTAAAATTTTCTGCGAATACAGACATTGACCAGGTATGTGTGGTGGGAACTGGATTACCACAACCCATCGCGCTGATAACTTTATCATTAACGGGTCGCGAGAAAGCCAAAGAACCATTGGCAACAGAAATAAAAAAAACGCTCGATAGTGTCAATCTAACGCTGGAGAAGTATGAACAGATTCGGGTGGTTGTCATACTGAAAGACGGCTGGACAATTGACAACGGCTTGATGACCCCTTCCCTGAAAGTAAAAAGGAATGCGGTCGAAAAACTTCATACATCAAGGTATCTTGAGTGGTTTAAACAGGAGAAGGAGATTGTTTGGGAATAGGCTCCTTGATTTCTGTTAAATAAAGAATACATATTTTACGTGCATCATTCACCACCCTGCCGCACACACTTAGCGGCAGAAGAACAAGGGTAAGTAACGTAATGGCTATTGGTAACTACCCAGTGCCATCCCTCCGCTATTTCAATTTTTCCTTTAAAAATGCAACTGTATGTTGATAAGCATCTTCCGTAGCTTCTTTATCAAAAATGGGGTTGCTGGGATTCGCGAAAGCATGGTCGGCATTGTAATTTTTTATGGTAACTTTTTTACCGGCGGCCTTCATATTCTCTTCAAATTTCTGAACGACCTGGGGATTAATGTACTGATCTTTGGTTGCGAAAATTCCCAAGACATCTGACTTCAATGTTTTTAACCGGGCGACATCATCAACAGGCATTCCATAGTAGATAACACATGCGGCAGCCTTGTTTCCTGCGATCAGTGAGGCCAATAAGGATTGGCCTCCACCAAAGCACCACCCGATGGTACCTATCCTGGCATTGTTGCCGGCCAAATTCAACGCCCCTTTTATGATTGCATCTCCTCGTTCCTGCCTGAACTGCTGCATGTAACTGCCAGCAGTTTCGCGGTCTGTCGCCAATTTGCCATCATACATATCAAGTGCGATCACATTCACATTTCCAAGTTCTTTGAAAAGAGATTCCGACTGTCGTTTAATGTTGCCATTAAGCCCCCACCATTCCTGGAAAACAAATATCCAAAGATCAGTTTTCTTTTTTGCTTCGATCAGATACCCGCTGGCGTCCTTGCCGTCGGGTGTTTTGAATAGTATCATCTTACCTCCCTCCTGGCTTTCATGAATATAGGTCAACGGCATTTGATGTTCTTTATTAAAATTTTCGTTTGACGCAAATGATGCAAATTTCTCGGTTGAAGAGGTATGGCAAATGGTGATGTCGTCCTGCGCATAGGCCATTTTTACCCAAAGTAATGAAAGGAGCACAAGCATTATGTTTTTCATGGAGCGTATGTTATTGTCTTAATCTTTCAATTGTCCTGTAATGACCCTGTCATAGGTTATGAAATCCGTGTTGATGGGTTCAAACCCTTTTTGCCGAAGGAGCATCGCAATTTGAGCGCGATGATACGATGAATGATTGACCAGGTGTATCATAATCATTTCTACATTGTTGGTGTAATCTTCTCCCACGTAATTTTTATAAGTCATTTCCCGGTTAAAATTTTCTGTATTTTGAATAAAGTCGATCCACTCCTTGCCCGCGCGGTCAGCCAGGCCGACTAATTGATTAAGTGAATACTCTCCCCAAAGTTTTAGATCGGGTGGCGGAAGGCCTTTTATTCGGTGCAGCCATAAGAACTGAGCAGCCACTACATGCCCCAGCAGGCTAAGAATTTTTTCATCACTCACCTGCTGCCTCGTAAGGCAATCGAGAATGCGTCTGTTCGCCCACGCATTAAATTGATAAAGTTTGACAAAATATCGTTTCATATCGGGCACAAAATACAACGGAAAAGCGTTTTTTTTAAGGAAGCATTAAATTAATGGTTTGGCTAAAACCTCTCATGGAAAAGGTTGGCCCATCTCCATCAACTGGCTGGCTTTATCGTATATTTGATAATTAACAAGAATCACTCATGTTTGTTTCCCGAAACCGCTGGTATATTCTCGCAATCATCGTAGCCCTCTCTGCTGGAATAGTATTTCTTTGGCAACGGGAGGAACCGTCTTTAGCGTCCGCTTCACAAAAAATACCGGATGTTGTGGATTTTAATTTTCACATCCGCCCTATTTTGTCTGACCGGTGTTTCAAGTGTCACGGCCCGGATGCGAACCAGCGTAAAGCTGAGTTGAGGCTTGATACGGAAGCGGGACTTTATCAGGCATTAAAAGACGATCCGAACGCCCATGTGATTGTCAATGGTAAATCTGAAGAATCGGAATTATTCCGACGCATAATGGAGGAGGACACCTCACAGGTTATGCCACCTCCAAATTCAAATCTAACCTTGACGGATCATGAAAGAAAGCTGATCGAAAAATGGATCGATCAGGGAGCAAAATATCAGAAACACTGGGCTTTTATTCCACCAAAAACGCAGGAAGCTCCGTCAATGGATAACGAATGGGTATCCAATGAGATCGACGGATTCATCCTGGCGAAGATGGATGAATATAATCTTGAGCCAAATGAAGAGGCTGACAAAGAGCGATTATTAAAGCGCGTGAGTTTCGATATCACCGGGCTTCCCCCTTCTATAAGTCTGCAGGAAAAGTTTCTTCACGATAACTCTCCGCAAGCTTATGAGAAAATTGTCGACTCGTTACTCCAAAGTCCGCACTATGGAGAAAAAATGGCCCTTTCCTGGTTAGATGTCGCCCGTTATGCTGACTCCCATGGATACCAGGACGACGGTTATCGAACCATGTGGCCCTGGAGGGATTGGGTGATTCATGCCTTCAATCAAAATTATTCCTTTGATAAATTTCTAACCTGGCAATTGGCGGGTGACTTGCTGCCCAATCCCTCAAAGGAAATGATTCTGGCTACGGGTTTTAATCGCAATCATAAGATTACACAGGAAGGTGGCGTCATAGATGAGGAGTACAGAATAGAATATGTCACTGACAGAACAAATACTTTTGGAAAGGCCTTCCTTTCCCTCACCCTTGAATGTGCGAAATGCCATGATCATAAATATGATCCCATATCCCAAAAAGAATATTACGGTACTTTTGCATTTTTTAATCAGGTGAATGAAAAAGGTTTGGTCGGTGATATTCAGCTAGCATCGCTCGCAGATCCTCCGAAAATTGTGATCACCGACGATGATGTTAAGAATCTTCTTAGTTTCGTCAATAAAAAGGAAAAAGATCCTGTGCCTGTAATGGTAATGAAGGATAGTTCAGCCATTCGGCCCACATTCTTGTTGGTGAGGGGGGCATATGATGCCCCTGGTGAAAAAGTAGGGTTTCAGGTTCCCGAAACGGTCTATCAATATGATACTACTCGTCTTCCTAAAAACAGGTTAGGGCTTGCGAAATGGTTAACGGATAAAAATCATCCCCTGACATCCAGGGTCTATGTAAACCGGATCTGGCAGGAGTTTTTTGGAAGGGGAATTGTGAAAACTTCCGGAGATTTTGGAATGCAGGGTGAATTGCCTTCGCATCCCGAATTACTGGACTGGCTGGCGCTCGATTTCATGAACCACGGATGGGATGTTAAGCGGCTGGTGAAAGAGATTGTAATGTCTTCAACCTACAAACAATCTTCGGAGATTTCCAAAAGGGGACTATCGCTTGATCCTGAAAATAAATTTTTATCTCGCGCTCCTCGCCTGCGCTTATCCTCAGAGTTGGTGAAGGATCATGTTCTCGCCAGCAGCGGATTGCTCGTAAAGGAAATTGGAGGGCCCAGCGTAAAGCCTTATCAGCCAGACGGCATTTGGGAAGGATCGACCTCGGGCCGGGGTGTACTGGCCAACTATGTTCAGGATCATGGGGACAAACTATACAGAAGGGGAATGTATAATTTTATTAAGCGTACAGTACCCCCTCCGGTAATGCTTATGTTTGATGCCAGTAACCGCGACCAATGTGAGGTGCGGCGAATCAGTACAAATACTCCCCTGCAGGCACTGATCATGATGAATGATCCGATGGTTCTGGAGGCATCCCGCGTACTGGCTCAAAGATTAATGTTGGAAAATATCTCTGCGGATGCCCGGATAGCCAAAGCGTTCAAATTAATTATGTGCCGCAATGGAGTGGAAAAGGAGTTGACTTTATTGAAATCATATTTCGAGGACGAAAAGCAGTTCTTTAAATCTGAGCCGGAAAAAGCGTTGGCGAAACTGAAAATTGGCGAATACAAACAGGAAAAAACGGAGAATGTGCCGGAGACGGTAGCCATGTTGCAGGTAATCAGTACGCTGTATAACACAGACGAAGCCATTACTAAATAACCAGAATCATGAAAGAATTTTTTGAAAACAGACTCCATGTTAACCGGAGACATTTTCTCGGAAAGGTAAGTCTTGGACTGGGAAGCGTTGCGCTGGGATCATTGCTGATCCCCGGTTTATTCAAGGGCAATGAGGAAGAATTGTCGCCAGTTACCGGCATACCCAATTTTGCACCGAAAGCCAAGCGTGTTATTTACCTTTTTCAAAATGGTGCGCCCTCACAACTGGAAAGTTTTGACTACAAGCCTTTGCTAAACAAAATGCACGGGCAGGAACTACCTGCATCCGTGCGTATGGGCCAGCGGTTGACGGGGATGACGTCCGGTCAGTCTAAATTTCCGCTGGTGGGTTCACATTTCAAGTTTCAGCAATACGGTAAATCGGGTGCATGGGTAAGCGAGATTTTTCCGAATATGGCCAAGATCACCGATGATCTTTGTTTCATTAAAACCATGCATACAGAGGCGATCAATCATGATCCTGCACTCACCTTTATGCAAACAGGGGCCCAGCAGGGAAACCGCCCCAGTATGGGTGCCTGGCTGAGCTATGGGTTGGGAAGTGAAAATAAAAACCTTCCCGCATATTGCGTTCTGCTTTCAAGGGGAAAAGGTAATGGCCAGGGGGTTTATTCAAAACTATGGACGAATGGATTTTTAGATAGCGTCCACCAGGGAGTTCAATTCAGCAGTGGCGAAGAACCTGTGCTGTATCTGAATGATCCAACAGGAATTGACAAGATCAGAAAACGTAAGATGCTCGATCAGCTTGCTGAACTCAACAGTATGAATTATCAGCAATTCGGTGATCCGGAGATTCAAACCCGCATCCAACAATACGAGATGGCCTATCGCATGCAAACTGCTGTGCCCGAATTGACCGATGTTTCAAAAGAGCCGGATGACATCATCAAGATGTATGGACCCGATTGCCTGGTTCCGGGGACGTATGCCGCTAATTGCTTGCTGGCTCGAAAACTTTCTGAAGCCGGCGTTCGCTTTGTCCAACTTTATCATCAGGGGTGGGACCAACATGGAAACCTCACCGGTGAGATGCCGATGCAGGCTAAAGATGTCGATCGGGCATCCGCTGCACTGATCATGGATTTAAAGCAAAGGGGTCTTCTCGATGAAACCCTTGTTATCTGGGGCGGAGAATTCGGAAGGACAAATTATTGCCAGGGAAGCCTGAGTGAAAAAAATTATGGTCGTGATCACCATCCCCGCAGTTACACTATCTGGATGGCAGGCGGAGGAATTAAGCCCGGAATTACTTTTGGTGAAACCGATGAATTCGGATACAACATTGTGAAAGACCCTGTCCATGTTAACGACTTTCACGCTACTGTGCTTCACCTCCTCGGACTGGATCATGAGAAATTAATATTCAAACATCTCGGAAGGCGATACAGACTTACGGACGTAGCCGGTAAAGTCGTTGCTCCGATTCTCGCTTAGCGGCTAATGGAACGCATAGATAAAATAATCGCTGAATTCGTTTTTGTCATCCAGATACTGATCGCCTTCATCCTGGCTTTCGAGAATATCATTGTAATACCCCCGGTCTTACAGGCTTTTGGAAGGCTTCATCCCATGCTTCTACACCTGCCGATAGGGTTATTTCTGGTGACGGTTATCCTGATTTTTGCCCGCAGGTATTTTGAAGGAAGTTCGTTCGATAAACTGATCTCTTTTCTGCTTCATTTTACGGCGCTAACAGCGTCCCTGACTACCATCATGGGATTGTTACTTTCACTGGAAGCCACCTTCGCCGCGGACCAGTTCTGGTTGCATAAATGGTTGGGGGTGGGCCTTAGTTTTCTTTGCTGGTTTTTGTTAAGTGTCCAGAACAACATCAAGGTTTTGAAACCGGTAAGCATAGCCGGCGTGATCCTTTTGATTTTTACCGGCCACTTCGGAGCCAGTCTGACGCATGGTGACGATTTTGTATGGGGGCCGTTGCAATCGGCGGAAATCCGGACAGCCAGGATCATCACTGACTCCACCGCTTTGTTTATGGCTACGATCGACCCCATTTTTGAAAGCAAGTGCTATGGATGCCACAACGATAAAAAAGCGAAAGGTAAGTTGATCCTTACCTCCCTGGAAAGTATAGAAAAAGGAGGGAAAAACGGGAAATTGTGGAAGCCTAAAGACGCTGCGCATAGCCTGATCGTTGAACGTCTGGCTTTGCCCATTGACCATAAAGAGCATATGCCTCCCAAGGATAAAGCGCAGCTGTCAGAGGATGAAATTGAATTTATTTCTCTTTGGATTGACGCAGGGGCTGATACGAACAAGAAATTGATGGAGTTGGATGCAAAGGATACTTTAAAGCAGCTTGCGGCCTTTATTATCCCGAGATATCAGCAAAAACCTGAAATCAAATCGCTGTACTCATTCGCTTTCGCATCGCCCGAGAAAATCCAAAAATTAAGTATCCCCAACAGGACGGTTTTCCAAATTGCAAAAAATGAGCCCGCGATACAGGCCGATTTTTACCTGCGACAGACGTATGATAAGAAATACCTGGATGAATTATTGGACGTAAGGCAACAACTTATATCGCTTAACCTTTCCAACATGCCGGTGGAGGATGCCGATCTTAAAACGATCTCGAAGTTTAATAATCTTGAGGAGCTCATTCTTAATAACACAAAAATAAAGGGAAGCAGTTTGAAAGAATTGGCATCCCTTACCAGCCTGCGTTCGGTGGCTCTTTCGGGTACAGACATTTCTGCAACCGTTCTGCAAGATCTTGGAAAGAATAAAACGTTGCGGGAAGTATTTATCTGGAATACGGATGTAACAGAGGGCGATGTGGAAAATCTGAAAAAGACATTTCCTTATATCCATTGGGATCTTGGTTATCGTTCGGATGAAAATGAAATCCTTAAATTGAACGTCCCTTTGGTTAAAAATGGAACACGCTTATTTGAACCCGATCAAAAGATTGTGCTGAAACACAATTTGCCAGGAACGATAGTACGGTATACCATGGATGGAACAGATCCGGACAGTGTAAAAAGCCCGGTGTATACCGATCCTATAAACATTGAAAAAACTTCCATCATTAAAACAAAAGCTTTCAAAGACGGATGGCTGAGCAGTGATGTAGCTGAATTTGTTTTGTTTAAGAAAGGACATAAGCCATCCAAAATTCGATTGCTTACAAAACCCGATGACCGTTACCAGGGAGAAGGTGAGATCACACTGATAGACGATCAAAAAGGACTTCCGGATTTTTACCGGCACCCGGCATGGATTGGATTTAGAAACAATGACCTGATTGTGGATTTTGTTTTTGAAGACCCCCCTGTTATCCGCACTGTTACACTGAGTTATTCTAAAAATGTTAATGCCAAATTTATGCCTCCTCAGGAGATGCAGATCTGGGGAGGGAATACTCCCGAAAATCTTAAATTGATCTCCAAAGTAACCCCTCACCAGCCCGGGAGCTATGAAGCAACCCGTATTGAAGGCGTTAGCCTGGAATTGCCATCAACGGGTTTCAAATACTACAAGCTTATTGCAACGCCCCTGGCAAAGTTGCCGGAATTCACGAAAGCCAAAAAAGAAAAAGGGTGGCTATTGGTTGATGAGATTTTTTTTAATTAACGGGTTCTGTTAACAATGCTCTAAAGGTTTTTCAGGTCTGTGAACTGATCCAGCATCCACCCCGTTAAACTTAAACGCTCCCTGGATGCGGGCAGCACCTCATGTTCTAACGCATCACTTCTGAAACACACCAGGCGGCCGGCTATTGGTAAAATATCTTGCGACCCTTCAGCATGATAAACGCGCAATTCACCTCCATGCCCGGGTTCCCAGTGGTGATTCAGATAACAAATGACAGAAAGTTTCCGGTGATCATCTTTTTTAAACTGGTCGAGATGGCGTTTGTAAAATGATCCGATGGGGTAAATGGTCAAGTGGATTTCAAAATCCTTTAAACTCAGAAAAAGCGCCTGGTTAAGATATTGGCGTAATTCGTCTATCCGACTTAAATAAGTTGTCAATTCCGGGGAGACAAATTTTTTGTCCAACCACTGTATATAGTCTCCGCGTATTGATTCGTTAATTTGTAAGGTCTGTTGCTTGCCAATACCCGCTTTTTTGAAATTTTCATTCCCTTTGCTGAAATCATTCAGTGCCAGCACCGCATTGACTTCGTCCTGGCTTAAAAATTGATCTGCTATGGAGTAACCACGTAGCGCCAGTCCATCGGCAATGGAGTTATAAACGGAAATCATGTAACAAATTTACAAGGCTAAATGTCTATACTTACGAATTGCACTTATTTATGAATTTAAAATTTCCACGTTCTATTTCAATGAGAAGGCCTCTTTCGATATTACTGTTAACGTTGACGCTATTGACGTCATGTAAAAAACCAGATCAGGATATTGTATTAAGGCAAATTAAAGACGTCGTAATGGATGCCTCTTCAGAGCCGCTGCTGAAAGCAAACGCGATATTCTACAACCCTAACAGTGTCAGGGGAAAGTTAAAAAAGATCAACGTAGAGATATTTGTCGACGGGAAAAAGGCGGCCTCTGTTGATCAATCATTAAAAACGTCGATACCAGCTGGTGCTGAATTCACCGTTCCACTGGAAGTAAAACTGGCTATTAAAGAACTTGGGCTTCTGGACACGATTTTGGGTATGGTTGGAGGAAAGACATTTAAGATCCACTATAAAGGGAGTCTAAAATTATCTTACCATGGTTTGCCAATTAATGTTCCGGTCGATTATAAAGATGAGGTCAGGATACGTTTTTGATTAGTGAATATCGGTTTAGGCCCGTCAGGCGATTTCTGCGATACCAAAGATTCCAGTGTAAAAGGTTATGAGGATGGCGACGATAATGCCGATAATCACTAATAATTTCTTTTTTGTTAACATATTAAAATCACTCTCCTTTTAGACACCAAAAATAGGTGAACGGTGGGAGGGCAGAAAACCACGTTCACCCAATCGCAGTATTGGGCCACTGAAATGTCACAAAGCGCTGCCGGAATGTTTTGAAATATAGCGCTCCTCATTTGGGTTATTTGGATATGGAGCGCCTTCCAGGGATTAAATTTTGTAAAATTTTATAAAGTTGTTTTCATTCATGGTTATTGGACAGATCAGATTTTTTTTTGGACTGTAAATAAGATTGAATAAGGTAAAAGCGTACCTTGAGCGACTCTAAAACTACCATTATGAAAAAACATCCAACCATGGTGATAACACTTGCGCTGCTTGCTGTTGTATCACTCATTTCTTTTAAGTCCGTGAAGGACATGCCAGGACCGAAAACAAGCGCAATGATTGCGGATTGGGAACGCGCCAAAGCATATACCCTGGAATATCTGAACGCTGCAACCGAGGAGGCGATTGCTTTTAAACCTACTCCGGATATGAGGTCATTCGGGCAACAAATGTTGCATCTGTCAGAAGCAAATTATGGGCTATCAGCTGCTGCGTCAGGTAAACAAAGTCCTGTAGCCTTCGGCCAATTGGAAAAAGCTTCTGATCAGTATAAATCAAAAGAAGCGCTTATAAAAGCGGTCATGGAAAGCTATGATTTTGTTATCTCCGCCTTAAAGGAATTTGACGAAAGCAAATTGAATGAATCCATCAAGGTATTTAATTTTGACATGAGCCGGGAGGCCGCCTTTAGTAAAGTGTTCGAACATCAAACCCATCACCGCGGACAAACAACGGTGTATTTAAGAATGAGCGGTATCAAGCCTCCCAATGAAAAATTATTTTGATATTCATTAGGCCCATACAAAAAACAGCCATCATACAAACGATGGCTGTTTTACTCTCCAAATTGATATTTTAAGGCTTCAATAGTTTGTCGAAAGTATTCGTCGCAACAAAATGGTAATTTAGTCTCGCTTTAAGGTAAATTTTCACCGCACGTTTCCTGCCCTCTTCAGTTTTGACCAGCTCATTGTACAACGGACTTAAGAATTTCCTGCGGCCCGTGTTGATGAGGAACGACTCGATCCTAGTATTCATTGCTTGATAATTGTTCCGAATGGAGATGACTGCCCATTCCGTAACGATCTCCGCATTACCAGACTGGGTAAAGTTACCAAAATTATCCAGGGCCCGGATCTGGTCATCGGTGAGCGACTCCGGAATGTTTTTCAGGAAATGAAGCCACTCATGCGTGCTCCAGTTAAGGCTGACGCTTTTATCTAACGTCTTCTCAGTTTGCCAGGAGGCCAGGACCCGGTCAATCTTTTTGAAACGATCAGACGAAGGTTCAGGAACATTATCAGGCAAGCCCTCAGTTTCAATCCATTGAAAAAAAGTCGAATCCTCCAGCGTAATCTGGAATTTAGATTGATAATAACGCATCATGTACCTGGTAAAATTTTCTGTATCCATGGACTTGAAAGCGTTTTCAGAAAAGTAATCTTTTAAGAAAGCATCAAATCTTGTACGCCCATATTTTTCTTCAATCGAACGCAGGAAAAAATAGCCCTTGTTATAGGCAATACTGGTAACACCCTCGTCAGGGCTTCTGCCTTCCAAAGATAGTCGTAATCGGGTATCGGCCGATTGTCCTTTTTTGTTTAAGGAAGTAATTTCTTCGGTGAGATCCTGCATATTCAAAGAGGCGAGCATCTCAGAATAATCTTCTCCGTAAAGTTTTTCCATGATCCTCGTTTCAAAATAAACCGTAAAGCCTTCGTTCAGCCAGAAGTCATTCCAGGTGGCATTCGTCACAAGATTGCCGGACCAGCTATGGGCTAACTCATGGGCTATTAGTGAAGTAAGCGAGCGATCTCCAGAGAGAATAGTGGGTGTAGCGAAAGTTAGTCGGGGATTTTCCATCCCTCCAAAAGGGAAGCTCGGCGGGAGCACCAGCACGTCATATCTTTCCCATTGATATGGACCATATAATTCTTCCGCCACGGCGATCATTTTTTCAAGGTCAGCGAACTCCCATGCTGCAGTGTCGACCAGGGATGCTTCTGCGTAAACACCGCTTCTTTGACTGATGGGTTTAAAGACCAGATCTCCTACCGCCAATGCCAGCAAGTATGATGAAATGGGTTGTTGCATTTCGAAATGATACTGCCCGGTTGAATTTTTTTTCTGAGGATTTGAAGCACTCATTAAGGCCAGAAGATTTTCCGGGACGCTGACATCCGCCTCGTAGGTAAA
>JAYSOP010000223.1:0-3674 GCA_043722905.1 Chryseolinea sp. | reverse complement strand
GTTGAAGGGAGAGTGGCTTACTTTTATGGCGTCTGCCGGGTTGGCGTTTGCCATAACCTTAATCACGGTAGGATATCACGTTGTTCGGGCAGCCTCGGTGAATCCGGTAAAATCCCTGCGCGATGAATAAAAAGGTTGTCGGCGTAAATTTATTTAACAAAAGAGATGATGAAGGTGGTGCCCATATCCACTTCACTTTCGGCTGTGATTTTTCCGCCCATGGCTTCGATCTGCGTCTTTATTAAAAACAAACCAACGCCCCTTGCTTCATCGTGATCATGAAAGGTTTTATGCAAGCCGAAAAGTTTACTTCCGAAAAGATTCATGTCAATTCCCCGGCCGTTATCTGCAACCCTCAGCTCAATCCAATCATTTACTATGGTCGAGTGGAAATGGATGGTTGGTTTTCGGTTCGGTGACCTGTATTTGATAGCATTTGTAAGGAGGTTCTGGAAAATGCTTTCGATATAGGGTTTTGAATATTGAATGGTAGGGGCATTGTTAAAATTAAAGGTAACAGACGCCCCCGCTACAATCAATTCCCCCTCGAGCGACTGCACTACTTTATCCAGTATCTCCTTGAACCGGATTTCACTGCGGTCGCCATCGGGTCCGGTTTTAACTTTCAGTGTATCCATTAATTCATTCATGGTCTCACTCATATTCTTGGCGACATTTTTTAATTTTTCGAATATTAGTTTGTAATCCTCGATGTGGCTATTGTTATTCAGGAGGTTAATCAAGGCTTGGATGTTATTCACCGGTGCCCGAAGATTGTGCGAAACGATGTGCGCGAATTCATCCAACTGCCGGTTTTGTTCCCGTAATTTTTCTGCAAGCGTTTCAAGGTTGGTTTTGGAATCAAGAATATGTTCTTCCGATTTCTTTCGCTCGGTAATATCAATTGCGGAAGCATATATTATTTTCTCCCTGGAATCAGAAGCTGCGCTCCACAACAGCCAAACGTAATGACCGTCCTTGGATTGAACACGATTTTCAAACGTGGTTATCCGTTTTCCAGAAACGAGATCTTGAAAGAAATTTGCTGCTGCCGGCACATCCTGCGGATGTATAAAATTCAGGAACGGTTTTGATTTCAACTCATCCTCAGTCCATCCAAGAAGTTTAGTCCAAGATGGACTGATCCTATGAAGCATCCCTTCAAAATCGGTAATCGCATTAAGATTAACCGGATTATTAAAAAACTGGACATTTTCTTCAGCAAACTTTTGGAGTTTCTCTTCACCATCCCTCTGTAAAGTGATATCGCTGATAATTTCAACAAATCCAACAAGAATGCCCTGTTCGTCCCTTACCCCAACGACTGTAACACTTGCCGGGAAACGGGTGCCATCTTTCCTGATGATTGTCCAATTATTACGATCCGGGCCTTTTTGGTTTTTTGCCTTTAAGGTCAGAACATTGAAGTCATGCGGGACCCCGGTGCCTTCACCTGAAATTATCCGGGTGCGATTCCGGAGCTCTTCCTCAATGTGAAAAACCAGGGGAGACAGTTTGCCAACAACTTCCCCTGTTGAATATCCCAACAGATTTTCGGATGAATGATTAAAACTCGTGATAACTCCTTCAGGAGTCATTGATACGATAGCCAGATTAATTGTATTGAGCACACACTCCTGCAATCGAAACGCTTCTACCAGCGCATCGAAATATTTATCTCCCTTAACAGGTTTATCAAATAACGAATGGTTCAACATGATGGGCTCAAGTCTGACATCTAAATTAAAAGAAATTCAGGATAGTTATGATCGTATTGGAATAATTATGAAAAACCACGCTGTCGCCTCGCTTCGAAGATAATTACCGCAGCTGCGGTTGAGACATTCATGGAATCAATGGTTCCTTGCATGGGTATAATGATGTTCAATGCAGAGTTTTTCTTCCAGATTTCGGAGAGTCCGGTTGATTCCGTTCCCATCACGATGGCGCAGGCCTTTCGATAATCTGCTTCATGATAAGGTTTAGATGCATTGAGATAGGTACAATATGCGACAATATTATTTTTTTTTAGCCATGAAATGGTTTCCTCCGATGTGGCGGAGGCAATCTGATTTGTAAAAATGCAACCAATACTAGACCGTATTACATTCGGATTATAAAAATCGGTTTGCGGATCACATATGATCACGACATCGACTCCGGCGGCATCGGCAGTCCGAAGAATAGCACCGAGATTCCCGGGTTTTTCTACGGATTCCAAAATTAACACCAGGGGGCTTTTATTGATGTCTATGTGCGAAAGCAGATGAACTTTTTGCTCAGCCACCGCTAACAATCCTCCTGAGTTTTCCCGAATGGCAATTTTATCGAAAACTTCTTTGGATACGGGGATGAGAAGTTTATCAGAGGTGCGGAAGGTTTTTAGCTCTTCCTGCGAAATAAGCTCCTCGCAATAAAATAGGTTTCCGATTTTATAACCCGCATCCAACGCCATTCTGATTTCCTTTTTCCCTTCAACCACAAAAAGGCATTGCTTCCTTCTCTCACGTGGTTTTTCCAGGGCAAGGAGATTCTTGATCTTAGGATTCTGGGTGCTTGTTATGGTAAAATGCACAAGACAAGTTTAAAGTTTCAGGTTTAAAGTTCAAAGTTCCGTAACTTTAAAGTTAAATTTTAAAGGTTAAAAATTGCAGTTACTATATCCGGCTTACTGGAAAGATTACGAGCTCATTGATTCCGGTGAACTTGAAAAACTTGAGCGTTTTGGAAAATATATCCTTATCAGACCTGAACCGCAGGCTATCTGGAAAAAAGTGTTATCAGATCAGGACTGGAAAAAGCAGGCGCATGCGAAATTCGTTAGAGAACAAACTGATAAATTCCGCTTTACCGATGACGTGAAGGGAGGATGGTCAAAGAGTAAAGACATGCCTGAAAGTTGGGAAGTGCAATACCAATACAATGAGTTAAGCCTGACATTACGCCTGGCCCTCACAGGGTTTGGTCACGTTGGCATTTTTCCTGAGCAAGGAAGCAACTGGAATTTTATTTACGATACCATCAGAATTTGGAACATTCAGAAACCAAAAGTGCTTAACCTTTTCGCCTATACCGGTGCCGCGTCTCTTGTCGCCAGGACAGCTGGTGCTGAAGTGATTCATTGCGATGCCTCGCGTCCAGGGCTAAATTGGGCGAATCAAAATATGCAGCTGAATAATCTGACTGATATCCGGTGGGTTTATGAGGATGCGTTCAAATTTGTTAAACGAGAAGTCAAAAGGGGAAATCATTATCATGGTATAATCATGGATCCCCCTCCTTATGGGCGTGGGCCAGAAGGCGAGAAGTGGACTTTGCAGGAGCAACTCGATGAGTTAATTGAAATGACCAGCCAATTGCTGGAGAAAAAGAATTGTTTTTTCATACTGAGTATGTATGCAGTTGGTTTGTCATCTACCGTAGGTCTGAATGTTGTTAAAACATATTTTGACGTTTCAAATTTCGAAGCCGGTGAATTCTTTTTAAAATCCAAAAACCAGCGGGATCTGCCCATGGGGACCTTTTTAAGGTTTCAAGCGTAACGTTTCACTAGCAGTTTTCAACGTCAGATGATCATAGGGAGGCCTTCATTTTTTTCAGTGCATTCTGAAGGAATTCACGACATTATTCGCAGAAATATAACTGCCAATAAGTTCAGAAATTTGGTTGCTTCC
>JAYSOP010000222.1:0-1869 GCA_043722905.1 Chryseolinea sp. | reverse complement strand
TGCCTATCGCCGGAAAACCTATTGTGCATCGACTTGTTGAAGACATCGCCAGTGTTTGTCCGGAGAAAATTGAAAATATTGGTTTCATCATTCATCCTTCGTTTGGCAAGGAGGTGGAAGAAAATCTAAAAGGCATTGCCAGGCAGGTGGGGGCAGTCGGGAAAATCTTTTATCAGACGGAGGCTTTGGGTATTTCGCATGCCTTGCTCTTTGCCCGTGAGTTATTCACTGGAAAAATTATTGTGGCTTTCGCGGATACGTTGTTTAAGGCGGATTTTAAACTGGACATTTCAAAAGATGGCATTATCTGGGTCCAGAAGGTGGAAGACCCCTCACAATTTGGCGTGGTCAGACTAAACGCTAAAAAAGAGATTACCGAATTTGTCGAAAAGCCCTCGGAGTTTGTCTCGGATCTCGCCATTATCGGTATTTACTTTTTTAAGGATGGGGAGAAAGTGGCGCGGGAGATGCAATATCTGATAGACAACAATATCAAGGAAAAAGGAGAATTTCAGTTTACAACAGCGCTGGAGAACCTGAACAAAAAAGGCGCCGTTTTCACTCCTGGCGAAGTAACGGAGTGGCTTGACTGCGGCAACAAAAATGTTACCGTTCAAACCAACAAACGGTATCTGGAATTCATCCGTGATCAGAAGTTGGTCTCAGATGATGCCACCATCCGGGATTCTATTATTATCCCCCCTTGCTTTATCGCGGAAGGGGTGATCATTGAAAATTCAGTGGTGGGTCCCTATGTGTCAGTTGGTAAAAGTACCCACATCCGCAATAGTCGTATTGAAAATTCCATCATTCAAACCAACTCCCGAATTTCTTATGCGGTATTAGAAAATAGTATGTTGGGGAATTTCGTTAATTTTGAGATTAAACCGATGGATTTAAGCGTTGGTGATTATAACACAATCAGTTGAAATTGAATACACTCAATAGCGTTATCCGGCTCGTAACTTTCCTGGCAATATTGTTACCACTGACAGCTATTGGCCAAAAAAAGAAGCGCGATGGCGATGAAACGCCAAAGGGAATACGGTTAAGGGAAGCGGAATTTTATTTCACAGAAGGTGAGAAATTTTTTATTCTCGAAGATTATGCAAAAGCGCTGGTCTATTACCAACGTGCTCTCGACATCAATGTCGATAATGGGACTGTCCACTATAAAATGGCAGAGGTTCTATCGAAGAGCAACAAGCAGGATGATCTGATCAGGGCCTCCGTCAGTATAGAGAATGCACTTCGCCTTGAAAAAGAAAATAAATACTTTTACCTGTTAGCGGCAACCATTTATAACAGCCTCGGTAAATTCGATAAAGCAGCTCAGGCCTATGAGCGGATGTTGGATGAAGTAAAGGGGACCGACGAATATTTATATGAAGTAGCCGCTGTGTACCAATATGCGGGAAAACCGGAAGAGGCGATTAAAGCTTATGACCGCGCGGAAAGCATCTTCGGCATCAATGAAGTTTCGTCGCTTCAAAAACTAAAACTGAATTTGGACGCTGGAAAAACAGCTGAAGCCCTTTCGGAAGGCGAAAAATTACTCAAAACATTTCCAGGGGAAGAGCGATACATGATGGCCTTTACGGAAATAATTTCCAAAAAAGGTCTTCGCCAGCAGGCTATAAAATACCTGGAAGATTTTATCACCCTGAATTCAGAATCAGGAAACGTTAAAATGTTGCTGGCGGGATTTTATCGTGACACGAAGCAGGAAGAAAAGGCCCGGCCAATTTTGATGGATCTTTTCGATGATAACAACGTCGATTTGTCTGGTAAGCTTATCATTTTAGGGGCCTACAATACCGAGTTAAGTCAGAGTAAAAGCAATAACCTGACAGATCCCGATAAGGAAGC
>JAYSOP010000221.1:0-2420 GCA_043722905.1 Chryseolinea sp. | reverse complement strand
TATGTAATAGGGAACCTGGGACTTAATAATAATTACCAGGTGACAACAGATTTTCCCCTGAAAGTTTACGCGAAAGACTTCGATGGAAACGAAAGTATGGATGCCATCATGGCGTGTTATATGCGCGAGACCTTAACTTCTGACAAAAAGAAATTGTACCCAGTTCATTTCTGGGATGAATTGAACGCACAGAGTCCAAAATTCAGGAATAAGTATTCCCGTTACCGCCAATACGGGGTGGCTACGATGGAGGATTTGCTGACTGCGGAAGACCGGCAGGATGCTTTGCTGCTGGAAGCCAACCAAATGGCTAGCAGTTATATTGAGAATCTGGGTAGAAATAAGTTTAGATATCATACACTTCCACAGGTATCGCAAGTTGCCCCTGTAAATGGAATGGTAACCCATGATGTCAATGAGGATGGCAACCTGGACGTTATCATGGTTGGGAATGATTATGGAAATGAAGTTTTTTCCGGTAGATATGATGCTTTTACAGGATTGGTTTTGCTGGGGGATGGTAATGGGGGTTTCATCCCCAAAGGCTCCGCTGAGTCAGGTTTTTATGTACCGGGCGATGCAAAAGCCCTTGTTAAACTTCAGGGCGTTGCTGAAACCGTTTTCATTGCTTCACAGAACCGTGATTCACTTAAAATTTTCAGCATCCCAAAAGTATCCACCTTTTCTGAATTTGTTCCTGAACGAATGGATGTTAAAGCTGAATTGATTTTTGCGGATGGCAAAAAGAAAATTGTGGAATTCTACTATGGATCAGGTTATTTATCACAATCTACACGGGCCATACAAATCCCAACCGGTGTGCAGGAAATTGTTGTCTACAATTCGCTGGGCCAATCCCGAAAAGTAATTCCGGGAGCGATATAGCTAGTGTAGCGACCCATTAATTTTGCACTGTAGATCAAAATGCAATAACTCAGGGGCCACAAAGAACTTGGTTATATTGGATTTCTAAAGCAACCGACATTGTATGTTGAATAATTAAATCGCCATAACACCAGTACTTTACTCAGGTTCTATCCGGTTCAACAAAGATTGGCTCGGGTATATTGGTACCACAATATTTATTCAATTGTTGAATGGCGTAACGCGCCATTTCAGGAGAGTGCACTTCCTCGGTTTGATGCATGAAAAAAAACACCCGTTGTAATCCGGAATCCATCCAACTTTTAATGCGTTGAATCCAGCTATCCACCCTTGTGTAATCAGTTGGGTGAAGATCATTGCCGACAAAACGGATGAAAGCTTCCTGTGTTGTCAGGCGCATATGCACACAGTCTCTTTTGCCCGCGGTATCTGTTATCACCGCGCCAGTATCGTTTCTTTCCAGCATACTAAAAACCTCTTTAAAGGCAGCTGGAGATTCAAACCATTCAGGGTGTCGCAGTTCAACGAACAGCTTTATTTCTTTTGGCAGGGACTGAATAAAGGCCTCAATTCTATCGATATTTTTCGGCCCCATTCCTGGATGAGGCATTAAAAATACCGGCCCCAGGTTTTCTCCAAATCCTGAGATGCCTTCGAGAAAACGGTCCATCCTTTCGGAAGTATCTTTCAACCGGTGAATATGGGAGATGCTGTTGGAAATTTTCGGAATAAACAAAAAGTTCTTTCCCACTTTCTTTTTCCACTCCTGTGTCTGTTTAAAAGATGGAATTTTATAGAAAGTTGCATTCAGTTCAATACTGTTGAAGTGTTTGGCGTACAGTGGCAGGAAGTCTGCTTCTCTTGTACCCTTTGGATATATTTTTCCGATCCAGTCTTTACGCCCCCATTTCGCGCATCCCACAAACACGGAAGGCATTATAGTTTTTGGCTGACTTGTTAAAATACGGGATGTTTCATCTTTATCTGGCGGCAGAATAAAGTCCACTGTTGATAGATCATCCGTAATAATTTTCCCAAACTCCATTCGGAAATATACAAACTTGTATTAAAACAGCGGGTGCCGTTTGTTCAGGATCGTAAAATAAACCGTTTAAAAACGGCCCCTTTCCACATCCACAATCCAGATAGGATAACAAGGGGAAATAATACGAACCTGACCATAAAAACAGCTTCCGGTATGGAAGCAACTGGACCATAAATGTACCCGATAACGGGTATGCTCAAAATTATATGGAGCCACCTGAATATTTTTCTTTCTGTTGAAGCCTTCATTTTTACTTTGAATTTAAACATTGATTCTCATTGAATCTTAAACTTTCGTTTACCCATGGTTAAAACCCCGGGTAACCTTAGGGTCGCCGATGGGACTTAGCTAAATCAAATTTCACGGTGCATAATTGTTAACGGTTCCAGGCCATCATCCTAATCGAATGCGTTTCCGTTTGCCAGATAATGCGAAGATCGATTTCGCTTTTCCTCTGGCAAACTTTCTACCCCGGGGTTGAAACCCCGGG
>JAYSOP010000220.1:0-4825 GCA_043722905.1 Chryseolinea sp. | reverse complement strand
GTTTCACCAGACTCAGGCAAAATGATTTTTCGTCAGAACTGCTCCACCTGTCATGCTATTGGAAATGAAGGAGGCGCCATTGGTCCGCAACTCGATGGTGTGGGGAAGTGGGGACCGCGTGCATTGGCTGAAAAAATTCTTGATCCCAACCGGAACGTATCCGAATCTTTCAGGAATTACACCATCACCTTAAAGGATGGCAATGTGAAGAGCGGATTATTGCGTCGGGAAGAAGGGGAGGTGATCATATTTGCAGATGTTACCGGAAAGGAATTTTCAGTGCCTAAAGCCAACATTGCAGAACAAAGAGCGTCCAAGTACACTTTAATGCCTGATCATTTTGGAAATGTTCTTTCACAAAAAGAATTTAATGCACTGGTAAAATATTTACTGGGCCTTCAAAGCTAACCATCCGGAACCTGTATGCCATGAACTGGCAAAGTACTAGACATAAAAAATTGTCCATGAAAAAAATATTAAATAACACAATTCTTGGAATCGGCTTCATGATCTTCGTTGCTTCCTGCACGGGTAGGAATCAAGAATCGTCCGAGTCCTCATCTGACTCTTCATCTGCCATGCCAACGGATTCGGTAGCGTTTAAGAAACATACCTTAACCCGTGAATTTATTTCGGAAGGCGTAGCCGTGGGTGATGTTGATCACGACGGGAATGTTGACGTCATGGCGGGAGCCTATTGGTTTCAGGCACCGGACTGGGAGGCGCATGAGATTTTTGAAGGAAAATCCTTTGATCCTGCCAAAGAGTACAGCAATTCATTTATAAATTATAGTCTTGACGTAAACCAGGATGAATGGATCGATCTTATTCTGATCGATTACCCTGGCAAGGTCGCCTGGTGGTATGAGAATCCTAAAAATGCAGACCGCCCCTGGGGAAAACATATTCTGCATGAAACGGTTGAAGTTGGAAATGAATCCCCGGCATTTGTGGATATGGATGGTGATGGCCGTCTCGATATTCTATGCGCAGATTCTAAAGAGAAGCAGATAGTTTGGTTGCGTGCACCCCTCGATAAGAAAGCTACTACCTGGACGAAGTTCGCCATCAGTGAAAAAAACGTTCCTGGAACGGATCGGTTTTCTCATGGCATTGGTCTTGGCGATCTCAACATGGACGGCCGGAAAGATGTTATCATAAAACAAGGCTGGTGGGAAGCACCGGAAGATCGTACGAAACCCAACTGGGTTTTTCATCAGGCTGATCTGGGCGAAGACTGCTCGCATATGCATGCGCTGGATGTAAATGGCGACGGACTGCATGATGTTGTCAGCGCGTCCGCCCATCGATACGGAATCTGGTGGTATGAACAAGGAAAAGATGGCCAGGGAAATATGACCTGGAAGAAACATGAATTCAGCAATGCATTCTCCCAATCACATTCTTCAGCACTGATTGACCTGAGTGGAGATGGAAATCCGGATCTTATCGTAGGCAAACGGTTCTTCGCCCATAATGATACTGATAATGATCCCGGCGGTCGTGACCCCGCAGTTTTATACTGGTTTGAACATACCCGCAAAGAACCATTCTTTAAAGGCCATGAGATAGACAACGACTCAGGCTCAGGTCTGAATATTATTACCCAGGACATCACCAAGGATAATGCTTCGGATATAATCGTCTCCAATAAAAAAGGCGTGTTTGTATTTGAGCGGGTGATCCTATAAAAAATAACCGCGCTTTGGCTTTTTATTGGTATTGGGATTCTGTTTTGTAGCCTTAATTAAACCAACACAGGCTTTAAGAACTCATATAAATCCGCCTATTTTTTAATCTAAACATTGCTATTTTCGCTCACAAAAAATAAGTCATATGGAAAGAAGAGACTTTATACAAAAATCAATATTGACTACTACTGCCATGGCAGGTGTCGGCTTGTCTTCAGGCAACGCGCAAGGTGGTTCCAAAAGCCGGGAAGTATATGAATTCCGTACCTATCATATGCGCAGGAATCAAGTTCCGCTTGATAACTACCTGTCGAAAGCGCTTATACCTGCCCTCAATAACAAGGGAGTAAAAAACGTGGGGGTATTCAGCGAATTGAGTAAATCAGAACCGGCAAACATTTACATGCTCATTCCATATGTATCCTTTGAGGATTTTTCAAAAATAACCATGGACCTTAAAAAGGATAAAGATTTTGCACAGGCAGCCGGTGACTACAGCAAAATCCCTGTTGACCAGGCGGTCTTTGAACGTTATGACAGTTCTTTGATGACAGCCTTTGATGGCCATCCCAAAATAGCGATCCCTTCAAGCGGGCAAAGGCTGTTTGAATTCCGTATTTATGAGGGATACAGTGAGGATGCTGTAGCGCGTAAAGTAAAAATGTTCAACGAAAGTGAATTCGATATTTTTAACCACGTGAAGTTAAATCCTGTTTTTTTTGGCGAAAATATAAGTGGTCCGAATCTTCCCTGCCTTACCTATATGACCGTGTTTAGAAACATGGAAGAACGCGACCAGGCATGGAAGGCTTTCAGTGCTGATCCTGCCTGGCAGAAAGTATCCAAGTTGCCTGAGTATGCGAACACCGTATCCAAAATTTACAAAATATTCTTCGAGCCTGTCTCGTACTCACAGATTTAATTAAAGCATCAACCAGTGAATTTTATTTATGGAGCGTAAACACCTTCATCTGAAAGGGCCTGCCCTTTCGCGTATTGTAGCGGGAGCATGGCGTTGGGGTGCCGCCCATGCATCTGATGTGGATACCTTGATCAACACTTCTCTTGACGCGGGCATTACCTCGTTTGATCACGCAGATATTTACGGGGATTATGAAAATCAAAAAATCTTTGGGGAGGTCATAAAAAAGAATCCTGGCATTCGAAAGAATATTCAACTCATCAGCAAGTGCGGCATTATGCTGAAGTCTTCAAAACATCCCCAAACCTGGGTCAAACATTATGATACTTCTAAAGCGCATATCCTTAAATCGGTCGACAATTCTCTGAAAGAATTGGCGACGGATTATCTGGATCTCTTACTGATTCACCGTCCGGATCCATTCATGGATCCCGGAGAAGTTTCGGAAACTTTTGGGTTGCTAAAACAAAACGGAAAAGTGTTGCACTTCGGAGTATCTAATTTTACTCCTACGCAATTCGAAATGCTTCAGCAGTTTTTGCCTTTCTCCCTGGTCACCAATCAGATTGAGTTTTCTTTAGGCAAACTTGATGCATTATTCGATGGTACGCTTGATGTGCTTTTAAAAAATAAAGCAGCCCCGATGGCATACTCTCCCCTTGGCCAGGGTAAACTGGTATCACAAAATGGAGAAAGTTCACTTTGGTTTAATAAAGAAAAGTATCAGGCAAGTGAAACCCAGCTGGCCCTTGCCTGGTTGTTAGCCCATCCGGCCAATATTTTTCCAGTGATTGGAACAACCAAACCTGAACGCATCCTTGAAAGTGCAAAAGCCGTTGACATTAAAATCGACCGGCAGGATTGGTTTGAGATGCTCAGGATTTCATCCGGGAATGAGGTGCCGTAGGGCTGCTGGGCGATATTGGCATTCATGTGGCTTTTTATTTTCTGACAACTTTTAACCCAAAAAGGTCGAATCATATTCAATTGATTTTTGTAATTTTATAGCATGAGGCCTTCGATTGAAATACCACCCAGGACGATGATTGAAGTCTATAAAAGGCTTCCGGAGGGGACCCTGGCAGAGTTAATCGATAATCAATTGTATATGTCCCCTTCGCCTATATTTTCCCATCAAAAAACTATTCAGGAAATATTTAGAAAATTGTGTGACGATGTTTTAGACGGGGGAAGGGGGGAAGTTATTATTGCTCCTTTTGATGTATATCTGGATGAACTGAAAAATGTTGTACAACCGGATATTATCGTGGTTTTAAACAAAAATCGTAAGATTATCGATGAAAAAGGGCACATTCATGGGGTTCCTGATATTCTTATAGAAGTCTTGTCGCCGAACAATAAAGACCATGATCGCGTCTGGAAGAAGCAATTATATGAGCGTTTCGCGGTAAAAGAATATTGGATTATTGATCCTGAAAGTAAATTATCAACGGGTTTTGAATTAGTTAACAAACGATTTAATTTAATAGCGGAGGATATTGGGGTGATCAAATCAAAGTTATTGAATACATCTATTGTATTTTGATTAGGCATTATCCTTTCCGATTTCCTCCTTCCGGTTTCCCGGCTAATTTTCCCTAACACTTACGCCATTGCCCCTCGCCAACTGTGGACCATTCTGGGCCGCATTTTATTCATTTCATTTGAAACGATATGGATATAAACTTTGTATTCTTCATATTTACCGGCCATGTCCACAGCAACAGCAGCAGAGAAAAAAGTTATTGACCTTATCGGTCATGAAAATATAGAGGTTATTGGTGCCCGCGAGCACAATTTAAAGAACATTAATGTTTCTGTTCCACGAAATAAACTGGTGGTAATCACGGGTATCAGCGGCAGTGGAAAATCCTCCCTGGCATTTGATACCATTTACGCAGAGGGGCAGCGCCGTTACATGGAAAGTTTTTCTGCGTATGCCCGGAGTTTTCTGGGTAATCTGGAGCGGCCTGATGTAGATAAGATCAACGGCCTCAGCCCTGTCATCTCAATTGAGCAAAAGACCACGTCACGGAACCCCCGGTCAACAGTAGGAACCGTTACCGAAATCTATGATTTCATGCGGCTGCTGTATGCCAGGGCTGGAGAAGCGTTTTCATATCTCAGCGGAGAAAAAATGATTCGCCAGTCTGAAGACCAGATACTCGACACCATCCTTAATAATTTCAAGGGAAAAAAGCTGGTGTTGCTC
>JAYSOP010000219.1:0-7100 GCA_043722905.1 Chryseolinea sp. | reverse complement strand
GTACCAACGTTGTCCAGATTCCCCCGTTCTTCTCTAATGCCAATGATGGCCATATGGGAACCTTTATATTCAGGCATTTTGTCGCTAAAAAGCCTGATGCTTTTATAAAAACTCGATGGAGAAGTGATGTGAGCATAGACGGATTCATCAACAGGGGAAAAAAGAATGGTCAGGTCCATAAAGCGTCAATTCAGGTTTCAATATACGGTTAGCGCATGAAAACCGCACATTTAAGACGTTGCTCCTTGATGAAACATCCCATTATCCTCACTTTAACCGGCAATTCAACCACCTGCCGCCCATACCTATTGTTCAAAGGGGCAGGGTTAATTTACTGCCGGTTTTGTCGAATATTTGCCTGGTAGTGAGTCCTTTGAATATGAAACTTAAATCGCAACTTAAGCTTAATTCTGACGCCCGCATCATTCTGTTAGCGGCCGCTTTTTATATATCCGCAAGCCTGGGGTATTTTTTGACGTTTGAAGGGAGTAGTGCCCTGCCAACCTGGCCTCCGTCCGGAATTGCTTTTGCGCTAATAATTTTATTGGGAAGATCGGCATGGCCTGGGATTACCATTGGCTCACTGGTTGCCAATCTGATGGCCCACTGGAATGACCCGGCCTTACCGGTTCAGTCGGTGATGGCCATCTCTTCCATTACAGCCATTGCAAATACTTGCGAGGCCTTGATCGGTAATCAGCTGATCAAGCATTGGATCAGAGATGACTATCCCTTCAAAACCTCCAAGAATACCTTTCAGTTTTTATTTGTTGCCATATTTATGTGTTTATCCGGCGCTTTGTCAGGAACAGTAGTACTTTTCTACAATCAGGTTATCACGAGTGTGGATATTTTAAAAACCTGTCTGTCATGGTGGGCAGGCAATGTGGTTGGTGTTTTGCTTTTCACACCCTTTATTCTGTCAATCGCCAGACACACTCCGTTGAAGTTCTCTCCCGAGAAGGCCCTGGAAGTGGCCTTATTTATCATAGGTACCATCGGAATTATTTTCCTGCTTCAGGTTGAATACTTCAGTACCACTATTCAGCGTGCACTCCCCTTCCTGATACTTCCTTTTTTTATGTGGCTTGCATTCCGCTTCGAATTGATCGTAGCGATGGGGGGAGTTTTGATTGTTTCTTTACTTTCTATTTATTTTACCATCGGTCATCAGGGACCTTTTGTTTTAACGGAACCCTATTATTCGATTTTATTGCTTCAGATATTTATCGCAGTAATGAGTATATCCACACTCGTTCTTTCGGCAACAGTAAGAGAAAGAACAGTGGCGCAACGTACCTTACTGGAATTCAATGAAAATCTCGAAGCAAAAGTATTGGAACGTACACAGGCGTTACATGAAGAAATTCTGACCAGGAAAGAGGGTGAGGGGAAGTTGCAGAGGACCAACCAGGAACTTAGTAAACGCAATACAGAACTCGACAATTTTGTGTACAGCGTGTCCCACGATCTCCGTGCACCGATAGCATCCGTTTTAGGATTGATCAACCTCGCCAAACAGGATAAGGATGGGAACATGAAGGATACTTATCTCAATATGATCAACAACAGTGCCCTTCAGCAGGATCATTTCATTAAAGAAATTCTGGATCAATCAAGGAACTCAAGACTGGATGTGAAACGTGAAGAAATCCTTTTTCAGCCTATCATTGATGAGACTTTTACGCAATTGAGTTTTGCTACACCCACGGGAAAAACTGTCGAAAGAATTATTTCTGTGCAGCAGGCAAAACCTTTTTACTGCGATCGATGGAGGCTGAAGGTGATCCTCAATAATATTATTTCCAATTCAATCCGATATCGAAACGGAAGAGATCCTGTCATTAAAGTCAATGTCGAAATTACTGAGAAGGGTGCCCAGGTGCGAATTGAAGATAATGGTAAAGGTATTGCCAAAGAACATTTGAATAATGTTTGCAGGATGTTCTATCGGGCTACTGATGATGGGGCTGGATCAGGCCTGGGACTTTATATAGTAAAAGAAACCATCGACAAGCTCAATGGATCTATCAAAATTGATTCTGTTGAAGGCAAAGGAACAACCATTCAAATGTTAATCCCGGAAGTAATTTTAAATTAAAAAAGGAGGGGCAACCCCTCCTTTTCAAGGCTCAACAGAATCGCCCGATTATTTCATCAATCTGTACACATAAGTAACCGATAATAACCAATCGGCAAAAGCCGCATCGCCAATGATGGGCTTTCCGGTGGTTGGATTGATTCCCTGAGCTTTGTCGGTGACATTGCGCGTCCTGTTGCGAACAAGCGCTATGGGAAAATTAAGCCCGACCGTATGCTGACTTTTGGTGTAGAAAACAGAAGGTTCGGCGGAGATCACATATCCTGGCCTTCTAAAGCCTGAAGTTTTGCCAACAATATCTTTTGAAGGAATACCTTCCATACGGGCGCCTAATCCCGCCTGGATACCATGGATTGCGAACTGTGCACCTGCCCTCCAATAATACTGGTCAGCAACAGACATTTCATTGGACAAGGGTATTGGCTCATTGGTAACAGGAATAGTATAAGGTGTAGCCCTTCTTAATACACCATTTGTGTTGCGTGGGTTGAGCATGTACATGGCGTTAACATACCCGGAAAATTTTCCAGTGATCTTGTGTGAAAAATCTATTTCTGTGATGGTACCCCATCCACCATCACCCAGCTGGATTGACTGATCCACAGGCAATAAAGTAAGGCCTTCTGGTTTGTGGAAGTAATCTTTCGTATTATAATTTCCTGTGGGCGCTTTTACCCCTAGTCCTACTAGAAAATGACCATTGTGTGATGATGGAGAAGTGTTGAAATAGGCAGTCGCACGCAGATCTCCAAATCCTTGCGATTGGGTATGGAACCGTCCTCCATCATTCCCGCTGTGCTCGTAGAGAGAAGATCTGTCAATAAATATATAGGGCACAGAAACGAATACACTCCAACGGCTGTTAAACGTATAACCAATACCCAGGTTGACGGAATTGTCATTATTGATTACTTCCGTTCCATTTTCGACCCTTTCGTGTTCTTCTTCTCTGCCCCTATAATGTTTATACGAGCGAAAATATCTGTAGTTAAGAGAGAATTGCCAGCTTTTATGTGACGCATCACCGAAGTTAAAGCCAGGAGATGACATGTTTTTTACCGCTACACAACCCTGTGCCTGAAGGTTGGAAGAGATAGCGGAAAGCAATAGTATAGCAGTAAGGCAGTATAAATATAATTTCATAGAATGAGATTAAGATTTTAATTTTGATAGCATGGTAATTTTGGTTACGGGTATGCCGCATCCAAAAACACTAAGAAAATTAAACCTTTGGTGGGGGAGATTGAATGCGCAGTATCGGAGAAAGGAATGAGTCAGAAAAATCCCCGAATCGGGACGTGAAGGCAAACCCACCAGTATGGACAATCGTTGGTTGGTCCTGTGAACAAAAATCCTTCACAAGTTTGCCTAAAAAATTCAAAGCCTTTTGAGCCGCGCCGGGCAGTGCATTGGATAACTTGACATAATCTGTCAAAGTACTTTCCAGGTGTTCAATACGGTGGTCCCTGATGCATACGATGTACACGGTGTCATTTGCAAGTTTGTGTTTGACCAGTTTAAATACTTCACCGTTGTGTTCAAACTTTCCATCAATTCTCTCAAATTCGTGCTGCTGAATTGGATAAGGGAGCCTGACCGGGATTTTTATTTCTATGGTTTCGTTGGATCTATATTCGTTTGCGTCAAGACGTTCGGTCAACTGTTGATCCGCCCTAACCCGTAAACCCCAGAATACAATATAATAACCGCCCACATTAAAGAGGAAGATAACGAGCAGCAGGAGGGATAGAACCTTTTTCAAAAATCAAAACTAGGATACGATATTACAGATAATCAGACTTATTTCAAATTCCTTTTTTCCATATTTAACCCTTGATGCCCCAGCAGCAGTTTAAGCGATTGATCGTGAAAGTTTCTTTCCGCTCTCGTGTCTGGCTTCCAATGCTGCATGAGGCGCCAGAATAATTCCAACCCCGTCAATTTTAGACCATTGCTCCAACTTGGTCAATGATATTTTACCGAGCATATACTGTTTCCCGTGCGCGGCGTAACCTGATTGAAATTCCTCAAAATCATTGATTGATATCGAAATGGTATCATCAAAGCTGATGTAAGCTTCTGTTATTAAATCATTCGAAAATTCCAGATCGTGTTCCTGCTGTAATTTTTTGTATTCGTAGGAATAGTCGTATGTAAGCGCGGATATATCGGACAACACCGCAGAGCCGGTTGGATAGCTGCCTGCACCTTTTCCGATAAAAATCTGCTTTTCAGCAAAGGCACCTTCGACCTGAACGGCGTTGTATTCATTTCTCACCGCGGCAAAGGGGTTGTTCGCATCAATGAATTGAGGTGCTACAAACCCGAAAATTTTATTTCCTGTCTTGAAACCCCGGGCAATCAGTTTTATGGTTAAACCATTCTCACGTGCAAACTTGAGATCGAGCTCGGAAATCCTGTCGATACCAATATTAATCACCTCCTCCGGTTTAACAAAAACTCCGAAAGTATGGGCTATGGCAATCACCAGTTTATATTTTGCATCAAAGCCTTGCACATCGAGCATGGGGTCGCTCTCGGCGAATCCTAATTCCTGTGCCTGTTTTAGAGCACTCTCGTAAGATTTCTTTTCTTCAAAAACTTTCGTGAGGATGTAATTGGTTGAACCATTAAAGATACCTTCAATACTTTTGATCAGATCATTATCATAATATTCTTCCAGGTTTCTTAGAATGGGGATACTTCCGCAAACGGATCCTTCGTACAAGACCGCTTTGCCATGTTCAAGCTGGAGTCTATAAATTTCTTCGAGGTGTTCCGCCAGCATTTTTTTGTTGGCCGTTACCACTGCCTTCCCATTTGCCAAAGCACGCCTGACAATATCAAAGGCAGCAGGAGCGTCGTCAATCAGTTCAACGATAATATCGATGTCAGGGTCATTCAGGATTTCATCTTTGTCAAACGTGAAGAAACTTTCCGGAATGGGCCTTGATTTATATCTGTTTTTTACACAGATCTTTTTTATTTCTGCCTTTACACCGTGGGTTTCATGAAGCACATGATATAGCCCCTGGCCCACACATCCAAAACCAAAGAGGCCCAATTTCAATTTTTTCTTCATACCAAAACCTTGCTATAATTTTTATTCAAAAAATGTTTAATAATTTTCTTCAATTGGTCAAACTCCACAAGGAAGCCGTCATGACCATACTTTGAGTCAATGACCTCCAGCGTAGCCTGCGGGATGTGTTGGGCCAGGTATTTTTGTTCATGTAAAGGGAAAAGGATATCGGTCTCAATTCCGATCACCAGCGTTTTCGCTTGTATCAGTTTCAACGCCCCATCCACCCCGGCGCGTCTCCTGCCAACGTTATGGCTATCCATCATTTTCGAAAATAACCAGTAAGTAAAGGCGTTAAATCTGTTGGCTAATTTTTCCCCCTGATAACGTTGATAGGTGGCAGCCCTGAATTCATCGATCTTATCGGTCCCCCTTTCATTTTGCGTTTCAGCATAGGTGTTATAATGCCGGTAAGAGATCATCCCCATCGCACGGGCAGCCTTCAATCCTTCGATGCCAGCTCTTACGTCGTTCTCTTTCCAGGTCGGATCAGCCTCTATCGCCAACCGTTGCGCCTCATTAAACGCAATTCCCCAGGGTGAAAAAAAAGCATTGCACGCGATCGGAATGATGTGCTGAAAAAGCGCTGGCTGCAGGATAGCCCACTCAAGTACCTGCTGACCCCCCAGTGATCCGCCAATAATAGCATGAACCTGCTTGATCTTAAGTTCCAGCCTCAGAAGATCAAAAGCCCGGACGGCATCTCTGTTCGTAAGGACAGGAAAATCATGAAAGTACGGGCGCGTCGAATTGGGTTTGTTGGTTAGGGGACCCGTTGATCCATAACAACCTCCGAGCATATTCGCGCAAATGATAAAATGTGTGGAGGGATCAAACGGGCCATCTGGAGAAAACAATCCTCCCCACCAATCGGTAAAGTCTGAGCTTCCGGTTAAAGCATGGCATACCCATACAACATTGGTTCGCTCTTCATTGAGATTTCCAACCGTGGTAAACTTCAGCTGGAATGAGGCGAGGGATTCTCCCGACTCCAGCACGAAGGTGTCATTAAAGTGAAAGGTATGATCCGTTTTCAGCATACAACCTGTAGTGGGCGCATGAAGCGCTTTTCATTTTAAATTATACAACCAATTCTCCCTGAAACACTTTCTCAAATGCTTGCTGGAAGTCCGCTTTAATATCTTCAATATGTTCAATACCCACGGAAACCCTTAACAAGTTGGGTAGTACGCCCACGGAGATTTGTTCTTCCTCAGAAAGTTGCTGATGCGTAGTGACTGATGGCTGAATAATTAATGTTTTGGCATCACCCACATTCGCGAGGTGACTCACCAAAGTGAGACTATCAACCACTTTAGTAGTATATTCTTTACTGCCTTTCAGTGTGAACGATAACACACCGCCAAAACCATTCCTCAAATATTTTTTCGCAAGTTTATGATAGGCACTGCTTTCAAGGCCCGGATAGTTCACCTTCTCAACCAACGCATGTTTTTCAAGCCACTGCGCCAGGGCCAAAGCATTATCGACTGAACGTTGAACCCGTAATGAAAGCGTTTCCAAACCCTGAATGAACAGGAAAGAATTGAAAGGGCTTAATGCCGGCCCGTAATCCCTAAGGCCTTCCACACGTGCCCGTATGATAAAAGCAATATTTGGAAGTCCGAGCGGATTGTTGTCGCCAAATACATCCCAAAACTTTAAGCCGTGGTATCCTTCCGAAGGTTCAGTAAATTGTGGGAACTTACCATTTCCCCAGTTATAATTTCCACCATCAACGATGACGCCACCAATAGAAGTTCCGTGTCCACCAATCCATTTGGTAGCTGATTCAACCACCACATTCGCGCCATGCTCGATAGGTCTAAACAGATAACCTGCTGCACCAAACGTATTGTCTACGATGAGGGGAAGGTCGTGTTTCTTTGCCAGCGCGCTGATAGCTTTAAAGTCCGG